>CAKZKZ010000877.1 GCA_937124495.1 uncultured Dokdonia sp.
TGAGTCAATAACATTTTGTAATTAGATCCATATTTTCTATTACTGAATAAGTTTATTAAAAATCTTAATATTTCTCCATTTTAATTTAGTGTCAGGCAGTTTCAAAGGTCTATTTGTAGTTAGGAACCTAATCTAAATATCGTTTCACATCATTCTGTTTAAAATTTATATTATCATGTTTTTTTGAAAAAGATAGCTAAGGAATATTTTTTTTAGACATAAAAATTTATAGTACGGTAGTTTCAGCAAATTTGATTACATTTTTTAATTAGCTTTAATTGTATTGGATATCAGTGTTAATTCCTTTGTGTTACTGAATTCATGTCAAATTTGTTTCTTTGATATCAATGTATCTAAAGTGATATATTTAAAATTATTTGGCAATAAATAGTCCGATTACGGTTTTCCGTAAGGTTTTTATTATGCGGGTGTATATATTTGACAATCATTAAGATACAACCCTCTATGTTTTTGTTTAGAATATTAATTAAAAACCATAAATAATCAATGAACAAAAAACCAAAATTAAAAAAACTAAGTAATTATGATTACGGGTAATCCTCCAAAATACTATGGTAAAAAAGATAGCAAAATATTGATTTTCAGGAAGCTACTGAAAAAAAATTTTTATTTCATACTTCTTTAACTTACTTTAGCTAAGTATTAATTAACAAATCATATATAAATACTCACTATCTGATTTCAGTTTTCCCTAAGTTATCTGAATGAAAGAGTCTTTAAACTACTAGAATTATTTATGTATCAGTAATCAACTAACAATCAAATTAAAATCAATTTAGGAAAGAAATGAAAAATTTTATCAAACTATTATTTATTGGCGTACTGGTAGTCAGTTGTTCGTCAGAAGAAAATACTACAACAGAAACAGAAAATCTCACTTTAGAATTAGCAGTCGAACAAGTAAAATCTCTGAGTATTGAAAGTGATGAAGCTATTGAATTTACACTATCTACAGATGAAAATGGAGATGTAAAATTAGGAGCGCCCGAGATATTATCAGAAAGTCGTTTTGAAGATGATTTTTTAATGGCATTTAGTATATCACATGAATTCAAAGTGTTCGGTGATAAACAACAAAGAACAACGAGTGTTTGTTGTACTGTTGATGGACAGGATCCAGAATGTCAAGATTGTGCTGATAATGACGGTGCATGTCTTCTAATTGCTATCAAGACCTGTATAGCTGGTGAAGGTTGCGCCGAAGTATGTGAAAACAAAATAAGATATATACCTTCTTTAGATGTTTATTTTGTGAGTAAATAATCTATAGATAATATTACATCATAATAGTAAAGCCTATAACAAAAAGTTATAGGCTTTATTATTTTAAAATTATAATATGGAAAATGATGATTTAAAAGAATATATAAAGGAATTAGAAGCTGATAATAAAAAACTTAAAATTCAAATTACTAATGATAAAGAATTTAAAAAGAAAATTTCTAAGACAGGTTATTGGATTTTTAAAAAGCTAGGATTAATTTTTATTAGTTCTGATTTGAAGGAAAATACTAATGCCATAATAGATGAGTTTAATGAAAAAAAGAAGGTTTCAAAAGATACTGTGGTCAACTTTTCAGTAAGTGTATTTAAAAGGCTTACCAGGATGAGGCTTATAACAATAATGATTGCTTTATTAGCTTTAGTTTCTCCTATACTTCTTTTTCAACAAAATAAGCTTATAAGAAGGCAGAATGAAAAAATTGGAGAGCAAACTTCACTTTTTGAATTACAGAATAAACTAGTTAATCAACAGTCATTTTTAGCAGAAGCTGCTAGAAGATCATCAAAAACTGTAGAACTAGGAAGTATTTTAAAAGATGTAGATGTTGAATTAAATAATATTGCAAATATTGACAGTACGTTATCTCCTCGATTAGTTTCAAAAATAATTAACCTTAGTTTCTTATTAAAGCCTTATCAATATCTTGAAAATGGGGAAATTATTGAAAGACCTCTTAGTCCTGAACGAGGGCAATTATTAATGCAACTAATAGGAAGTGGAATTAATAAATCTTTTTTGACAAATAGTATCCTTCAAAATTGTGATTTTTCATATTCAGATTTAAAAAATATTAGACTATATAATGTTGATTTGAGGGATATGAATATGAAAAACTCAAATTTTGCGGGCGTAGTATTTGATGCTGTTACGTTTGAAAATTCTGATTTTTCGGGATCTTATTTTAATAAGTCAACATTCAATGGTTGTGATTTTTCTAATGGTAACCTTTCTAACACAATAATTTTAAATTCTAAATTTATATTTAATACTTTCATTTTTGCTCAGTTATCTAATTCTAAAGTTTTCAAAACTTCCTTTCATTTGTCAGATTTAAGAGCTGTAAATTTTTCAGAATCAATACTTAACAATATTGATTTTGTTGAAGTGAAATTTGGTAAAGACAAAATTGAAAAGAAGTATGGCAAAAAGAAATATACTTTAGAGAGAAATACAATTTTTAAAGGCGCAGAATATATAGATAGCCTATTCGTTTCTAAACAGAATTGGTTACAGTATCATCAAGATAATCTAGGTATTGAAGGTTTAGAAAACTTAAACTCTATAAAACCTCTAGATCAAAAATATTATTTTACAACATATAAAGATTCTAATTTAAAGTCAGATTCCTACTTGATAGGAACTACCAATAAAGTTTATTGGACTTATAACAAGGAATCTAAAAAATGGGAAGGGAAAAGTATTTACTAGTATAAATTTTAAATATTTCATCATCCAAATTTTTCTCCAAACATTTCAGAAACGGCATGAGATTTCTCAAAGTAGTGTTTTCGGGTTGTTTCTGTATTAGTATGTTTTTGGATAAGTTGCCATTTGTCTCCAGTAGCAGACAAACTTGCGAGAGTAATAAATGTAGATCGCAGGGATTTGAATTTTACATTAGGATCTAATCCTGCTACCTCTTTCCAATACCAATGAAAAGAAGAGCTTAAAATTTCTTTTAAACGATTCCTATTTTCAAAATCAGGAGCAATTACAAATGTATCATTACCCCAATTATCTTCTAATCCTAGAACTTTTAGAATCTCAAAAGTCTGTTTGTACATAGGAACATAATTGTAACGTTTTACATCATGCTGTTTAAAGTACTTATGATCTAATTGCTCTATCCAATAATCTTCTGCTCCTGACTCATTTGTTTTTTTGTGTATTTCTGACCATTTGAAATTAGAAATATCATCGCCTCTTCCTCCTAAGAGGAGTGTCAGCCAGAATCCATCTTTGAGCCATGTTTTGTAATGTCTTCTGGTTTTCTTTTTGAGTTGCCCTGTCTTATGATCTTTCCACTTATACTCTTCCAATGATCGTTCAGGGCTAATAAGAGCTATCATTTGCTTAAAGTCAATTAATGAGGCAATAGTAGTATCCCCTGTAGTTTTACCTTTTTTAACGTGTTCTAATGCGTTAGAAATGGTACCTGCGCCACGAGAGGAACACCATTTTAAAAAAGTGTTGACATTATTGAGATAATGATTCTGTGTTTTATTAGCCTCATATCTTTTTTTTACCTCACGTACCCAAAGATGCAAATGTGTTTTATTTATCTCATTTAATGAAATAAGTTCTGGTTGATATCCATTGTTGGTTAAACATTCATGGAAACGCTCTAATGCTCTTTTATAACTTCTAATAGTAGATCGAACAGTTGGTCTTTTTTCCCAATTCTCTCCTCTTTTACCATCTAAAAATTCAGAATAAATAACCATAGCAGATTCTAAATAGGTATCTGGTGTAATGTTGATTGCTCTGGTATCGATTTGTGCTTCTTCTTGGATTTTTTGTTTTTTCTGTTTTGTTGAATTTTTAAATCCATCGACAATAGCTCTTGCTTGGGCAATTTCTCCTGTTTTGTAATATATCTTTAATTCTTGTTCTACACCGAGTAATTCATTATGTCTTTTTCTGAATACCCAAAAATCTCTGGTTTGGTGTCTGATAATAATATCTGATTTTTGAGTAAATGGATTGTATAGGGTAGATACAAAGCGATGTGATTCTGGATTAGCACAAGTGCTTAATCGTTTATTTGTCTTTTTGCAAATCCACTTGGTTTTACCTTCTTTAGTTTTTGTAGTGCAATATCCTTTGGATTTGCATCGGTTACAAATAATAGTTTGTCCTTTGAGTCTTGATCGTTGAGGGATGTGTAATACTTTCATAAAACAATTATTATTTTAATTTAAAAGGTTCTGTACGTCTACTACCAAGAGGGATAGGTTTCTTTTTAACTTCAGTCATTGCCGAGAATAGTTCACGAGTATTGACCATATCAAAGGCTAGTATTTTAATTCCTTTTGCTTTAAGGCGCTTTAAGACGGTTCTATAACTTTTAGCACCTAGGAGTTTATCCTCCATAATAAGTTTTATGGGGATTAATGGGGGGTATTCTTTAATTCTTATTGCTTTTTTGTCTTGCTCCATGATAGCTCAATTACTAGTTTAATAGTATCGGAGTACCTTAAGAGTTAATTGAAGAAACAATACAGAAATTGAGATTATATGCTAAAAAAGAAGTATCTGATGTTGCTTTTTAAAAGTATCAGTTAAAGTACTTCTCAAAGCTACTAATCCTACGCATACACAGCGACTACAATTTAACTACACGTGGCATTTATGAAAGCTTCACAAAATGTACATCAATTGTATATTAAATGTTCTAAAAAGATATTTAGAGCTTAGTTATTATTTGACGTTTGAAACGGATTGATTTTCGATAGTAAGCTCTAACTTTTTCATAACTTGCTCTAATTTCTCATAAAGGCTCATAGCTAGGGCTAATGCATTATGCTCATTTTTATTAATGATTTTCAGCTGTTCTAGGGAGATCTTAGTATCTATAGTCTTTTTATTATTGGAGTTCATGACGACTTCAGGAAAATAATTCATTTCAAATCCTTCAAAGAAGATATAGTTCATATCTACTCTAAAGTAGGTTGCTAAATTAACAAGAGCGTCAAGTGGAATTTTTTTGCGTATACCTGTTTTTAGTTTTGTGAAAATAGTTCTGTCTGAGGGATAAATAATCCCTGCAATTGCCGAATATGTTTTAGGATTTGCGTTTAAAAGTCTGTTTGTTTCCTTTATTTCATCGATTATCTCTAAAAATTTTAAAGTTTCAAGATTTATTTTTTTTTGTGGTGTTTGCATAAGTTGTAGGATTATTTCTATTAGGTTGGTTTTGTGAATGTAAGGCTTTTTAAGTAGTCACAAAAGCGTCATGAAAACGATACTAAAGCGATATGAAAACGACACTACTAACACACTACTGCTACACTAGGAAGTTATGAAAGCTTCACAACTCAGTCAATTTAGCGATACCTTAGTTTTTTTGAAAATTGTTTTGTTACTTTGACCTCATAATTACTACTAATAGTTGTGAATATAGTCAAATATGATAATTTTGGCAAACTATTTGAGTTATTTAAACTAAAGCACCACCTATGAATTGTTATAAGAAAAAAGCCATTTACTATGAATCAAGAGCGTATCCCTTTTATCATCGAAACAATGTATGAACTTTATGGCGATCCTATTAAAGCCGTCCGCGCTGAAACAGGTTCCGCCCGATCTACTATTTCTAAGTTTTTTAATAAAAATAAGACACTTAGAACCATTACCAAAGCTTCGATTTATGAAACCTGTGTTTTATTAATTGAAAAAAAACTTAAAGAGCGTGAAGCGCTAGATCAGCGTTTAGATCAGCTTTTTGAACGATTGAAAAATCGTACCTAATCTCGGCAAACCGCACCACACTGCCGGGATTATAACTAACTTAAGTACCCGCACCACAAACTCCTAATTTTTATATCATCAAACAAAGTCTAAGCAGCTATTGTGTGCTTATGCTAAAGAAAAAACTATGGCTATACCATTCCCAATTGATTATACAAAATCATTTATTAAGCTAAGCGCAGTTATAAAGGCGCATAATGATAAGACACCCCATTTGAGTGATCGTTTACGTCAACCTGTTTTAGCTACCGCTAAAGAGCTTATTCGTATTTATGGATCAGCTCTTTTGAAAGCTAGAGATTTCTCTGGGTTAGAAGTAGATGATTTGCCTTCTTTACGAACAAATAATGTACAGCTCTCTAAGCTGTTAGTATGTAGTCCTCGAACCATTCAAAGGCACATCTCTAAGCTTATACAAACAGGTGTTTTAACCCGTAAAAAATGGCATGGTAGTAATAGTAGTTATGAGTTATGGTTTGATATAAATGTATTGTCAATAAACGGTGTACAAGCTGTTAAAAACCTAAAAAATAGTAGTAATGATCAAAAAATAAAACTAATTGACAATCAGTTTTTTAAAAATTCAAAAACGACAAGTTGTCGCCATACAGATACAGGTTACAATCCTAGAAACATAAATAATATACTAATAGGTGTTCAAAAGAATATGGATTCGCTATCGCTCAAGCCAAAAATTAACACTGGAAACACTTCGGGACACACAAGGGAAAAAGTGTCAAAAAAAATCATCACAAGGGAAAAAGTGCAAAAACGGGACACTAGGCAAGCTGGCGCAGAAAAATTGAGTCAAGATTTAATGTCTCGTAGCACTTTTCTCAATAGTTATGTCGATGAGTTGTGGAGTAGGGCACAAAAAATGCTTTATGACGATGTGTATTTATTAAATTATCAAATACGTCAAGGGAAAGAAATGCTATTAAAATGGTATGAGCCTGTTCATTTTTCGAAATTGACTAAAGCGCATAGAATCTACAATGAACGTTTAGTCTTAGCTCAAAAGTATGTCGCTAAAGATCCACTAAGGCGATATATTCCGCCTCCTTACCTGTATTTTGATCCCCAAAACAAGAATGGCTTTGCAGGTACTAGGATATGGTGGCAGACTGACAAAAAACAAAAATATCAAACTAGATTAAAATTAATTGTTCATGCTCAGATCAGACGTTTTAAAAAGAATGAATGTAGTACTACTGAAAAGCAAAAACCACGATTAGAACTTTTTAGACAATGTGAGCTTAGGATAAGTAAGCTTGGTGACCCTGAGTTATTACAACGTTTTTATAAGGCCGTATTGACAGCCAATACGTATGAGTTTATGGATCAAAAAACACAATAAGATGAGTTTAAAAAATAAAATTAGGGAGGCTTTTAATGACACTTTTTACCAAGAAAAAAGAATCAGAAGTCGTTTTATATCTCATTCGAGATCATTATCAAAAGATCATTTAGGAATAAAGGGTGCTTTATCTCTTCAGATTTTAGAAACTGAAGACGAAATTTCGGCTACTTTATTTAAAGGGCATA
>CAKZKZ010000878.1 GCA_937124495.1 uncultured Dokdonia sp.
CCGGGGGGATTCAATAGGAGCTAGGTGTGTAGGACTTGCCGCTGCAAAGATACATCAGTTACATACCTATGCAAGGTTTTTTTGATCGATTTTTTGTTATAAATTGCCATTCAAATTTGACACCTATGACATCGCTATATAAAACCCTCTCTTTGCTTAGTTTATCGTTTTTAATCTACGCCTGCGGAGACACTGAAAGTTTAACAAATAACTACTCAATAGAAACTTCAGGAAAGAAAAACGCTGTTGCACAAGGTGGGCAGATTTCTTTTTCGCTTAAAGCGAAAAAAAACTATACCATAGACTCTATTATATATACCGTAGATGGTAAGAAACTTCCAAAAACAACCAATGCATCTGAATTTACAACGACCATACAAACGAAGACACTAGGTCACAAAATCGTAAACGCTACCATTTATACTCCAGAAGGATCCTCCAAAGCGAGCAGACAGATTACAGTACTCCATACCAAAGCACCTAAAATATATGGATATAAAATCATCAATCGTTTTCCTCATCAAACAGATGCCTATACACAAGGATTAGAATTTGTAGGAGATACCCTTTATGAAAGTGTGGGACAATATGGTGAATCTAAACTCCGTAAAATAGATTATAAAACAGGAGACGTATTAAAAGAAGTCACCTTAGACAATTCTTATTTCGCAGAAGGACTTACAGTATATAATGACAAGATTTATCAACTGACTTGGAAAGAAAATACAGGCTTTATTTACAATCTACCTGACTTTAAAAAGGTAGGTACGTTTACCTATAATAAAAGTAAAGAAGGTTGGGGTTTATGTAATGATGGTACAAATGTCTATAAATCTGATGGCTCTAGTAAAATATGGACACTCGATATAAATACGCTTGCAGAGCAATCGTATATAGAACCTACCAACCATAAAAGCATTTCTAAAGCCTTCAACGAACTAGAATTCATTGACGGTAAAATATATGCCAATACCTATCAAGTAGCCAGTATTGCGATCATGGATCCTACAACGGGTGCCATAGAAGGACTTATTGACCTTACCTCTTTACCAAAAGAAGTACAAGAAGGTCTTGACCCTCAAAATGAAGTATTAAACGGTATCGCTTACAAAGCTAATGAAGGCCGTCTCTTCGTCACTGGAAAACATTGGAACACCCTATTTGAAATTGAACTTGTAGAGAAGTAGGCAGTAATCTGTTATTTGTTTATACGTGTATTTGTTATCTGTGTATTTGATATTCGTAATTCAAAAATAGAGTAACACTCTATTTTAGAGTACTACTCTATTTTTAACTTCAGGGGAAAATAATCTTTGTTACTACTACATTTTAAAACACACCCCTTAATTCCCTACTTCGACAGACTCAGCAAAGCGCCTTACTAGAAGAGAAACTGTCGTAAAAACTTCCATTTTCTTTTTCCGATTGAGTCTTCCCTCCTAAGAAGGAGGGCTAGGGAGGTGTAAAAAATCATCCTTAAAAATTCAAAAGACACTCCTCTTAATCCCCTACTTCGACAGGCTCAGCACAGCGTCTTACTAGAGGAGAAACTGTGACCCAATCTTTTTTACTTCACAAATCTCCACTCAAAAATCTTCAATCCCTCCCCTCCCATTCCCTCACCAAAACGTCTAGTTCCCTCATTTGTGGTTTTATGAGGCCTATAGATGACCTAGGTTTGACAAAGTCAAAAACAGATAACCATGAAAAAACCAATCACAATTACCATCCCAGAACCCTGTCATGAAGATTGGGCAAAAATGACACCCACTCAAAAAGGGAAGCATTGTGCTGTATGCGAAAAAGAAGTGATTGACTTTACAAAAGCAACCGATGAGCAACTCTACAAAACAGCGGCAAACGGAGGAAATCTATGTGGTCGTTTTACAAAAAAACAACTAGATCGTCCGATACAACTTCAACGTAAACAAGGGAAATCTTGGGCAAATTATGCCGCCTCTCTTCTAATTCCTGCTGCCATTTTATCGACACAAGAAATCACGGCACAAGGCACAACCCCTACAACAGAACAAACCGATGGGAATTATACGAGTTTGGGGATTAGTTCGCTTTCGCGAAAGCGTACTAATGAGATTCACGACCATAGGAAGAGTGAAGCGTTAAAGCAAAAAAAATCTGATACGATCAAGAAATCAAATTCACGGGTTATCACAGGAGTTATTTCTGAAGAAGCTGGACCTTTACCTGGTGCTTCTATTCTTATAAAAGGAACTGCTACAGGAACACAAACAGATTTTGATGGAAACTATGAATTAACTGTATCTGAAGGTGATATACTCGTTGTCTCTTATATAGGCTTTGAGGATATAGAAGTTATTGTAAAAAAGCAAAAAACGATAGATGTAGTCTTAGAATTTGGAGAATTATTAGGAGAATTTGTTACGGTTGGAATGGTAAGTTATGATTATGAAAAAGAACTGTTAAACCCCATCAAACCTAGAATACATCCTGGTGGTTTCTCTAAAGAAAGAGCGCAAGAAGCCAAAGAACAAAAAGAGCATTGGTATAAAGTAAGAGCGTATAAAGAGTATAAACGTGAACAGAAAAAACAAGCGCGTAAAAAAAGAGGCGAAAAGTAATCGCATACCAAGACAATATTGCTCTCCCTAAAAAGTTATATTTGTGATAAATTTTTTCTGAATGCGAAGTATTTACACATTACTTATTTTAGGTTGTATTATTTTGGCGAGTTCTTGCCGTAATGATTTTGACACCACTCCTAATACTGGAGACCTACGTTTTTCTAAAGACACCATTTTTTTGGACACCGTCTTTACCAATATAGGCTCTAGCACCTATAACTTAAAGGTGTATAATGACTCTGATGAGACCATTAATATCCCAACGGTGCGCTTAACCACAGGAGAAGATTCTGATTATCGTCTCAATGTAGACGGTGTTGCAGGACGTACCTTTGAAAATGTAGAAATCCTTGCTAAGGATAGTATTTTTGTCTTTGTAGAGACCACCACAGATATTAACAATGTCGGTGCTGGAAGCTTTGAGTTTTTAAGTACCGAAGCCATTGAGTTTGATAGCGGTCCTATCCAACAAAAAGTAGAACTCGTTACCTTAATCAAAGACGCCATCTTCCTATTTGCAGATCGGGACGAAAACACAGGAATGGTTGAAACCCTCGACATTAACGGTGTCGAAACCTCGCTAGAAGGCCGTTTCTTAACCGATGATGAACTTACCTTTACCAACGAAAAACCCTATGTCATTTATGGATATATGGCGGTGGGCTCTCCAGATGGGAATACCCCCAAAACATTAACCGTAGAAGCAGGTGCCCGCATTCACTTTCATGCAGACAGTGGCATTATTGTGGGTAATAATGGGACACTCGATATCAACGGTACTTTGAGTACCGATCCTGAAGCACTAGAGAATGAAGTCATTCTTGAAGGCGATCGTCTAGAACCTTCGTTTTCTGAAACGCCAGGACAATGGGGTACCATCCTACTTACGGAAGGAAGTGTGAATAACGAAATAGACTACGCCACTATAAAAAATGCAACCGCAGGAATTCTTAATGAATCTAATACAAACACTGGAACGCCTAATCTAACCATTAGCAACACACAAATCTATAATGCCTCTGCCGCTGGTTTATTAAACCGTTTCTCTACCGTAGAAGGATCAAATGTCGTGATCAATAATTGCGGACAGTTTTCGATGCTTGTACAATCTGGTGGTATTTATAATTTCACACATTGTACGTTTGCGAACTACTGGACACAGAGTTTTAGAGATACACCTGCTGTGTTTTTAGACAATACCATACTTTTAGGCGATACGCTACAAGTAGCTAATCTAACCGCTAACTTCACCAATTGCATCATCTACGGAAACCAAGGCGAAGAGATTGGATTTAATCAAGATCCGGCAGGCCCAGTATTTGATTATAACTTTAGAAACACCCTCTTACGTTTTGATGATACCTTCGGAAATTTTGATGAAGATCCGCTTTTTGATTTTACCAATACCACTTTATATACAGACATTATACGTGGGGAAGATCCTAATTTTCAAGATGAATTCAATAACCTCTTACAAGTAGGTGAAGAAACCGCAGGAAACGGACAAGCCCTCCAAAGTGCTGCCAATCTATTCCCTTTCGATATCAAAGGTGTAAGCAGAACGACTGCTCCAGATATAGGCGCTTATGAGAGTATTGAGCTACCAGAATAATAAGATACATACACGATATTTTAAAAGCTGTTTCTTTATGAAATGGCTTTTTTGTTTTATATCGTAACTTGTCATCCTGAGCCTGTCGAAGGATACACAATCGTACTATACCTCATGAAACTTCGACAAGCTCAGTTTGACAATAATGAACTCTATTTTCCCGCTTTCAAAAAACGTAGCGATACAGAAGTTTATGCTGAGTGTCACACTGAGCTCGTCGAAGTGCGTAGTCGAAGTACGAAAAGGAAACAGGATTCAAAGGACTCAGGAATCAGGACTATGTTATCGTGGAAGCCTTGGAAGTCTATAGTTTGTAATCAGAAGTTAAACTTATTGCTCTAATCTTGATCATAACTCAAATCAAAGCTCCTCACCTCAGCGAGGGGAGGTGGATGGATCGAGGTACGAGATTCAGACGGAGGGGAGCCTCACTATTATAAGATTCCCTACCTACGGCAGGCAGACTCATCGTTCGTACCTTACTCTGTCGAAATGATTAAAATATAAGAAAACTCCCCACTTCAAGCATCCAGCTTCTCTCTTTTCTATACTCCATATTCTTTTTTTCTTTCCCGCTTTCGCGAAAGCTATCTCAGCTTGTTTCCCCCCAGATACGGAAACCCGTAAAGGAAGTTGGTTGAGATGAGGTATGTTTAGCAATTACAAACGTTTAATGTCGTTTGTAATTGTTTGTGTCGGATATAACTGTAATACGGAATTCTCAAAAAAAAATGCAGATTATTAGACAGTTAGGGTTATATGTGATATTTTTAATTACTTATATATACTAGTTAGCACCAATTACTGAAAATGAATAAAAAGTTAGAAAACGTTATATTTTGGTTATTAATCATAGCCTCTTTTCTTATTATCTATTTGGTCAAATTTCAGTTTAAAAATACTCCAGAGACATGGGAATACGGATCAGAAGTTGGTGAAGTTTTATACAATCTATCTTTAGCAATTATCGCAAGTGGAATTTTTTATTTGTTCGTTGTTTATCTGCCAGCAAAAAGAAATAAAAAGTACATATACGAGCATATAGCTACAATAAATGAGAGAATTATTTATGCAGGTTCTTCAATCTTTCACGGTATGGCCACTGACCTTGAACCCGTATATCTTGAAAAAGAGATTGACAAAGATCAATTTTTCAAATTATGTCAAGAAATTGGTCCAAATAGTCTTCAAACAATATTTAGTGCTGTTGATAGGAGTCATACTATTACTTACAGAGATCACTTCAATAATATACTTAGTGAAATAAAAACAGAATCGGATAAATTGTTCGTTTATTCGGCACATTTAGAGCCTAAGCATATAAATTTAATAAACGACATTCTATATTCTGAATTAATGACTAGTTTGAGAATTTTTTTCTCAGATGATCAATATATGGAGAGCACGGAATCATTTGACCTTATTTCCAACCCCATATATGATTTTTACCGAAAAATAATAGCTTTAAAAGAATATAAAACACCTTAACGAAAAATTGAAATGGGGAAAAAGAAGAATATAAATTTAGTGAATATTGGAACATTAGTTGTTTCAATTACTGCTCTTGTTGTTAGTTATTTATCTTTCCAAACTTCTCGAGATGCTTTAGAATATCAATCAAATAAAGATTCATTTCAAAACACGCCAGCCATTACGGAAAAACTTGATTCAACCTACATCAATTTCGGACTAAATAATGATTCTGAATTACAACTTTTAAATATTGTATTCCCTTCAAAATTGGAACAGAATAATATATTGTTGAACACGAAACCTATAAGAATAACAAAAGATGTTTTCCATCAAATTACTGAACAATATTTACAAGAAAATCTAATTATAAAAGATTCAATAATATATGTTGGAACATTTTCAATTCCTGTAATGCTAAACTATTCTGCGATTATTCTTGGGCAACAACATAAACTGAGAGAAAACAGATTATTAATATGTGATTTTTATAACGAAAAATCACACTTTAAAGCTGAATTTAAAAATTCATTCTTGATTTCACGTTATGGATATCCAATAAAAGGACATTACTTCTTCCATAATCCCTTTAATGATGATGACCTAGCTGAAAAAATTGAAATTCAAGACCAAAAAGATATAGATGAATTGCTAAATGTTCAATTTGCAAATATGATTGAAAACCTGAAAACCGAATAAAACTGGTGCTAACAACGTATATAAAAAATGCTCAAGATGGTTAACAGAATGAAAATACTTACTTTTAATAAACCATACCTAATCTGAAAAATCCGTTTCCAAAAAGACGCACTTTTCATATACAATCCCGTTAGCAGTAAAACTTAAAATGAAAAAATATATTGCTAGAGATTATAACTACTATAAAAAATTAAAGAATGTATATCAATACATGTCTATTGATGGTGGGGTGAAATTTTTAAAAGAGGCGAAGATTTTAATTAAAACTCCAGCGAAATTTAATGACCCTTATGATTGTTACCATGCACTATTAAATCACGATAATGTTCCAGTAAATCATGCAAAGGAAATGATTATCGAAATCTGCTTAAGGCATGGGAAAATCATTAAAAATTTAGATCAGTTAAATGCCTTAACAGATTCTCAAATACGGTCTTTATATAAAGAAATTAGTAATGATTCAATCTTAACTCAGTTAGGAATTTTATGCTTTAGTGAATTAGGTAATAATATGCTAATGTGGTCACATTATACACGAGCTCATCAAGGAATCTGTGTTGAATTCGATATTGGAAAACTTTATATGAGTTTAAGAGAAAATAATGAATATAAATTTTCCATTCATAGAGTTCAATATCATAATAAACTAAAACCTGCAGATGTTACTAAAGATTGGGAGTATGCTATTTATAAATGGTTAAATACAAAATCAATAGATTGGAAATATGAAAAGGAAATCAGACTAGTATTTCCTGAAATAAAACTCGATAAACAAGGAACAAGTTTATTAAAATTCGATAGAAATGTCATAAACAAAATCTATTTGGGCAGTATGATTGACAAAAAGCAAGAAAAATTTATAATCCGATTTTGCAATAAAAACTACCCTAATGTTGAGTTATTTAAAATGAAGCTAATGGATAATTCATTTATGCTTTTT
>CAKZKZ010000879.1 GCA_937124495.1 uncultured Dokdonia sp.
ATGTAGATAATGTTCTTACAAATCTTTCGGGGAAGAATAGCTACCTTACAATCAGTATCGGATACCGACTATAAGAGTGTATATCATAAACAACAACAAAACCTAATCATCATGATTAGGTTTTGTTGTTGTTTATAGTTCTATTATATCATTTCAAATTGTAAATGATATGAATATTGATTATCCGTGTATAGTTTCTGTAGTGCTAAGATCTTTCATGACTTGAGCTTCAAAATCAAGAAGTTCTTGCCATTTTTTGTCAGCAACTTCACGGCCTCCGTATTGACGTGCAAACTTTAAAAACATGGCATAATGTCCTGCTTCACTGATCATTAGTTTTTTATAAAAGCGTGCTAGTTTTTTATCTTGTAATTCTTCAGAAAGTAAACGGAAACGTTCACAACTCCTTGCTTCTATTAAGCCTGCAACTAGTAATCTATTGACAAGGCTTTCTACACGACTTCCCCCTTTCGGGAAATAAAAACGAAGTTTATGAACATAGGCATCTTTACGTTCGCGACCTAATGATAGACCACGTTCTCTCATAATATCATGTACCATCGTGAAATGACTCATTTCTTCCTGAGCAAGATCACTCATTTCTGACACAAGTTCTGAGTACTCAGGAAAACCAATAATAAAGGAAATGGCAGATGATGCCGCTTTTTGTTCGCAATAGGCATGATCTGTAAGTATTTCATCTAAGTTTTTCTCTACAATATTCACCCATCTAGGGTCTGTAGGTAATTTGAGATGTAACATTTGTATGGGCTCTTTCTCTTCCATAAATTATTATTGTTCCAGTATTTGCAAATCAAAAGCACGTTTTAGAATATCTAAGTCAGGATTTTGTTCCCTGAGTTTATCATATCTTTCTTGTCCTGTATATGCGTATTTACGTTGCACTTCTTCATTAACTGCGATATCTAGAGTGATATCGTAGTTGCTAAGTTTGCGTTTTATGAATTCTAATAATGGACCTTGCGCTCTTTCTACCTCTATCTTCATAGTCGCATTAGGATATTCTAACTTAATGACGGTTCCATCTAATTTTGGGGTGTCAGCTTCTAGGTTTGAAGCAATGATTCTTTCGCCTTTATTAGATATTTTAGTAACATATTCTTGCCAAACGGCTTGCATGGCTATTTCTGTAAAAGGCTCTGTAGGGAGATTAGTTACATCTACTTTTTGGTCTTTTAATTTTTCTTCTAATTCTTTCTTACGTTGTAAACTTTTTAATGATAAGCCAGAAACTCGCTCTTTTGAAACTGCTGCTTTAGGTTGTATTTTTTCTTGTTCTATAACAGGTTGTGAAGTTTTAGAAATAGCTTCTGAAGTGACTTCGGTAGTTTGCTCTTGCGCAGATAAATTTGATGTTCCAGTTGTGGATGTTGCTTGAACTGGTTGTGTTTGGTTTTGTATAATTGCTGGAGATTGATTCTCAATTGCAGTTGCAGCTTTTAATGTTCTATCTACTTTTTGAGCAGTATCCGGTGATAACGTATAGAATGACGGAGGGATTATGAAACGCTTGTCATTTTTTTTTTCTCCATCATAAGTGATAGAGGCAAGTTGCATAAGGCAAAGTTCTACGAGTAGTCTTTGGTTACGGCTTGTTTTATAAGTGAGATCACAACTATTAGCCATTTCAATAGCTTTCAGTAAGAACGGCATTTCTGTTTGCTGTGATTGTTCGTAATATTTCTTTTTGGTCCCATTACCCACTTCTAATAGATGTATTGTAGGCGGGTTTTTACATACCATTAAGTCTCTAAAGTGAGAAGCAAGTCCTGCGATAAAATGATGTCCATCAAATCCTCTAGAAAGGATGTCATTGAATTGCAATAGAAGTTGCGGGATGTCATTTTTTAAGATAAAGTCTGTAGATGTGAAATATGTGTCATAATCTAACACATTTAAGTTTTCTGTGACCGCTTTTCGCGAAAGCGTTTTACCACTAAAACTTACAACTCTATCAAAAATAGATAAAGCATCACGCATAGCACCATCTGCCTTTTGAGCAATAATATGTAATGCTTCCTCGTCTGCTTCTATACCTTCTTCTTGCGCAATCTGTACTAAATGCTTTCTAGCATCGGTTACTGTGATCCTTTTAAAATCAAAAATCTGACAACGCGATAATATAGTAGGTATGATTTTATGCTTTTCTGTGGTCGCTAGTATAAAAATAGCATGTTTAGGAGGTTCTTCTAATGTCTTTAAGAAAGCATTAAAAGCAGCTTGTGATAGCATGTGTACCTCGTCAATAATATAAACCTTATATGTGCCTACTTGTGGTGGTATCCGAACTTGGTCAATGAGGTTTCTAATATCATCTACAGAGTTGTTGGAAGCCGCATCTAGTTCAAAAATATTAAAAGCAAAGTCTTCATCTGGTTGTGTGTTTTCATCTTGATTAATACGTTTAGCAAGAATACGAGCACAACTTGTTTTCCCAACGCCACGAGGTCCACAAAAAAGGAGTGCTTGAGCGAGATGATTATTTGCGATGGCATTTTCAAGCGTATTGGTAATAGCCTGTTGCCCCACAACATCTTTGAATGTTTGAGGACGGTATTTTCTGGCAGATACGATGAAATGTTCCATGGATACAAATATAAAATAGGGATTTCAAAAACAGCCTACGACTTAAAAGATTTCTAATTTATTTATTAACAGAAAGTGTGGTAATCTCTTTTTCTATTTCGGCAGCTTTAGCATATAAAGCATCACTTTCAGAACGATTGATTTTGGAAAGCTTAAATGCATCTTCTAATATTTTTTTGTGTTCTTTCTGTAATTTTTCTAATGGGGATTTTTTTCCAAAAAGGCCAAACATAATTTTTTATTTAAAAATACGTCATAATTAGGTTAACGGCATCTATTATCACATAAATTTTATAAGTAATATTCATATACTTTTGTATTTTGCAGTAATGTTAAAACTTGTATATAATATCAGACATTATTTTGAGAAACATGGATTCTATGTTTCTTCTCGATTAGCAGATAGGCTAGGTATGCGAGCAAAGAATGTGCGATTGTTTTTTATATATATGTCTTTTGCGACATTAGGTGTTGGTTTTGC
>CAKZKZ010000880.1 GCA_937124495.1 uncultured Dokdonia sp.
TCTTATTTAAATTATTAAACAATACAATCATGAACGATTTTATCATTCATGTAGATCAATATATTACTATGAAATATATACTAAGAAAAAAATGGATTTTGGGAACTATAGCTACTCTTGTTATAATTACTATAGCAGTAATTATGTTTTTTCGTTATGAAGTAGATCATATACTGGGTGGAAATACCGCCGTTGTTGATGCTTCTCAATTTAAAACCTTCTCGGGACAATTAGCCATTACAAATGTAAATGTTTTGTCTACAGATTCAGAATCAATGCATGCCAATCAAACGGTTCTAATTAAAGGAGAAAAAATTGAATCAATTGGTGTCGACATTGTTATTCCAGAAAACTATCATGTGATTAATGGAACTGGGCAATATCTTATGCCTGGACTGGTAGACTCGCATGTGCATATTAAAAAGTGTGAAAATGATCTTTTACTATACCTAGTAAATGGAATTACTCATATTGGTGAAATGACGGGTATGAAAAAGCATTTTCAGTATCGTAATGAGATTCGCGATGGAAGGCTTGGACCAGATATGTATATAGCATCTCCAAAGGTGACGAGTCAGGAGGGGATGAGACCAACGTTTAGAAGTTGGTTTGAGAAAAGGCATCAAAATTATACAACACCACTTGAGGGGCGTAAAGCCGTTAGAAAGTATACATCTATGGGGTATGATGCGATAAAATTAAGTTCAGATCTTAGTGCTGAGATATATGAAGCAATTAACGATGAAGCTAAAAATATAGGGATTCCTGTTATTGGGCATTTGCCCGTTGGAATTGGTTTAGATGATCTGTATCAATCAGAACAATCTCAACTAGCACATATTACATCAATCACATTAGCCGAACTTTACAATTTAGGAGGACTATCGTTCGAAAATGCTGAAGAATGCCTTGAATATTTTAAAAAGAATTCAGATGCGATTGCCATCAAACTTAAAGAGAATAACATCGTAGTTTCGTCTACGATTTGGTTACATGAAAATGTGTCAAAGCAAGATTTTGATCTCCCAAATTTCCTCAAAACGATTGAGTTAGAATATATGAACCCAGGATGGGTTGAAGGTTCTGTTGTTTCAAAGGGATGGCTACCAGGAAATAACTCTTATGAAAATCTCAATAATACCGACCCAGAAAGTAAACGATTAAGCGAGATATATTGGAAAACTCATGTAGAAATCATACATATTATGACACGTGCGTTGTTCCGTAATGGAGTAACAGTTCTTGCTGGAACTGATGCTAATGGAGCCTGTGGTGTGATTCCAGGGTTTTCGCTTCATGATGAATTAGAATCTCTCAATAAAGTAGGTGTGAGCAATGCACAAGTTTTACAAGCAGCTACAACGATCCCATCACAATGGATGCAACGTAATGCAGGAAAGATCGAAGTTGGCTATAAAGCCGATCTAGTTCTTTTAAAAGAAAATCCATTAGAAAATATAAGGAATACGAGAGCGATTAACGGTGTGTTTGTCAATGGAAAATTTCTGGATAGAGCTTTGCTAGATAGTATCTTACAATCAATAAAAGAAGCTAATAATAAAAGCCGAAAAATTAGTATTGATGAGTTTCTTAACTAATATAAAAAAGAAATTATTTTATAATCTAGCCTTCATTCTTAAGCAAACTTCTGTAAGATTACAAATACAGTCATGAGTGAAGGTGAGATTTTCTGAGTACGCTTTCGCGAAAGCGTATAAAACCATATTATTATTAAAAAAAACTTTCATAAATATTGAAAGTGTTCAATTATACACTTTTGATTATGGAGTATTAAGAATAACTTGTTAAACATAGTAGGGATGCTTCTTATAATCATTCTAAATAGAAGGAATCCCTGCCTTCTAAAGTTGTTAAAATAACGTTTGCGCCGTACATTTGTGTGAATTATTTAAATCAACTTTTTAATGAGCGGATTATTAAAATCTTCGATAGGTAGAAAAGTAGCTATGGCACTTTCAGGCCTTTTTCTCGTTGTTTTTCTTACACAACATTTTGTTATCAACCTTTCATCGGTACTTTCTCCAGACACATTTAATACCTGGTCTCATTTTATGGGAACCAATGGATTGGTACAAGCTGGATTACAACCCGTATTGATATTTGGAGTCTTTTTCCATTTTATTATGGGAATTGTATTAGAACTTCAAAATAGAAAAGCGCGACCTATAAAGTATGTGAGCTATAAAGGAAGTGCAAATGCCAACTGGATGTCTCGTAATATGATCTATACAGGATTGGTGGTGTTAGCTTTTTTAGGACTACATTTTTATGACTTTTTTATTCCAGAACTTACACATAAGTATATAGATGGAGATATGTCAGGACTTTTAGATCCTAACAATCCAGCTTTAGGGTTTAAATATCATCCAGAAACAGTTCATAAGTTTGAAGACCCTTTGAGAGTTGGTTTTTATGTAGTATCGTTTGTGTTATTAATGTTGCACTTATTACACGGTTTCCAATCGTCTCTTCAATCTATAGGATTTAATAATAAGTACTCTAAAGCACTTAAAGTAGTGACCAAAGCATGGGCAATTATAATCCCGTTAGGATTTATATTTATCGCGCTTTATCACCATTTAAATCAATTATAAAATTATCGCTATGGCATTAGATTCAAAAATACCTCAAGGACCACTAGCTGATAAGTGGACGCAATATAAAAATGATATTAATCTTGTAAATCCAGCCAATAAGCGTCTTATTGATGTTATTGTTGTAGGAACAGGACTTGCAGGAGGATCTGCAGCGGCAACGCTAGCAGAATTAGGATATAACGTAAAAGCATTTTGTTTTCAAGATTCACCACGTCGTGCACACTCTATTGCTGCACAAGGTGGAATTAATGCAGCAAAAAACTATCAAGGAGATGGAGATTCTACCTACCGTCTTTTTTATGATACTGTAAAAGGTGGAGATTACCGTAGTCGTGAGTCTAATGTATATCGTCTTGCTGAGGTGTCTGCAAATATTATAGATCAATGTGTGGCACAAGGAGTTCCTTTTGCACGTGATTATGGAGGGCTACTTGATAACCGTTCTTTTGGAGGGGTATTGGTAAGTCGTA
>CAKZKZ010000881.1 GCA_937124495.1 uncultured Dokdonia sp.
AAACTAATTAAATCTGAATAAAAGACAACAGGTAATAATATTAAGCATCCAGTCACATTTGGGCATAAAAGCCTAAATGTGGCTTTTTGCGAATATTAGTGCTAAAAAATATCCTATCCTTAGTATTTCTTCAAGCAATCTAACCCTTCTTCTAATCCTGCTCGGTAATCATTTTTCAAGGCTTCTGATTTAGCATTCAACACTTTACTTTGCATCTCTTGGGGTACAATCGTTTTTATAGAAACTCCATTAGGAGGGTTTTTAATTAAGTTTGATATCTCTTTATATATTTCATCTTCCTTTTGCATCAATTCATTGATTGCTGGAAAATTGTTCTTCAACAAATAGTTGGACATCATTTTACTCCAACGTGTTCCCCAAATATTACTGTCTAAATTTGTTCGAATTATAGTAATGTCCGTAGCTCCTAAATCTATGGCTCGCTGAATTGGAATTGGTGCTGAAAAAGCGCCATCTATTAATTCTTGTTTTTCTATAATCAAGGGGCACTTCGAAACAACAGGTAAGGTTGAAGTCGCTCGTAAATACTGTTTCCAATCGCTTCCTTTTTCAGGACGAATAAAAATGGGCTTACCTGTATGTAAATCTGTGCACGAAAATTCGACTATTTTGTTTCTGACCAATTGATTTGCTCGCTCTTCATCAAAGGGAGTAATTCGATCCCATATATATTCGATTAAATCAAGCTCCAAAAAATAACCACCTTTCACAAAACGACTAAAACTGGTAAGAGACGAATCTGATTGAAGTTCTGAGACTAACTCCCATCCTCGTTTGTATTGTTCTACAACATAAGAAGCCATAACGACCGCTCCTCCAGACACGCCTAAAAAAATATCAAATGGAACATATTCAGCACATATCCAAGCATCTAATACGCCTGTGGTAAATGCTGTTTTAAATCCTCCTCCTTCACAAATTAATGCTTTCATAATTACGGGGCAATAGTTTTCACTCTATTTAGTGGGTTACTTAAAAGTTTGTTTCTTTCATCTAAATTCACCTCCAAGTTAGTAAATATTGTTTTATTTTTTAACAATATTTAATCCAGATCTACCAATAGCCTAGAAGCAAGAAAAGATTTAATTCAAGTTTTTAACCTATAAAATCATAGATTTTGCGCCTCATTATTCCTTATTCTTTTGTACTTTTAGTCTTTGCAGGTGACTTAGAAATAGTAACATGCAAATAAATTAACATTACTCCCTTGAAAAATCGTATTAGTTTGATTATCAGCAAGATGAACTTTTAATAGATAGAGTACTAAAAAACTGATAATCAAACTAATGCAAGATGCTTTTTTATATTTTTCATAGAAAAATTAAAAAATCAACAGAGTATTAAATAAAAATATCCTTAAAATAATAGTAAGTACTTCTGATAATTTCTATATTACGGACAAATGCCTATCTAAATTTACTGGGCATTTCCTTTTATTGACATCCTTAAGATAAATCAAATCATAACACTATGTTTTCGAATCTATTTTTCTTGTTTCAAACACCACCAACAGATACAACTGGACTTGAACCTGTTGTAGAGTCATTCTCATTAATTAAAATCGTAGCACAAGGCGGTGCCATTGGTATCACAATTGCTGTTATTTTGTTGATTTTATCTGGTTTGGCTATTTACATCTTAATAGAACGCTATTTGACCATCAAACGTGCTGGTGAAGTAGATGATAACTTTATGACAGAGATTGGAAACTTTGTACAAAATGGCGACATTCAATCGGCTATCAACAAGTGTAATGTTACAGATACTCCTGTTGCTCGATTGGTTTCAAAAGGACTACAACGTATTGGTAAACCTCTAGAAGATATTAACACAGCAGTACAAAATGTTGGTAATCTAGAGATTTATAAACTAGAAAAACGCTTGTCTTTACTAGCAACTATTTCTGGTGCAGCTCCTATGATTGGGTTCTTAGGAACGGTAACGGGTATGATTCTGTCTTTTATGAATATGGCATATGGTGATGTTAGTCCAGCTTCTTTGGCTGGTGGTATCTATCAAGCCTTGATTACTACTGCATTTGGTTTGGTGGTTGGTATTATTGCCTTTATTGGTTATAATACACTCATTGCTCAAATGGATCGTGTAGTATTTAAAATGGAAGCTGCAACCGTAGAATTCTTAGATTTGTTGCAAGAGCCAGCAAAACACTAACATAATTTAATTTTAATTCCGAATACAGATGCCTAAACGATTCATTGGCGTTCTATATTCGGAATTAAAATTTTTCTCTTCATTATATTTGTATCAAGCATTCGGCTGATATTCAATGTTATTAAAATATGGGATTACAAAAGAGAAATAAAGCCAATGCAGAATTTAATATGTCGTCTTTGACAGATATTATCTTTTTGCTATTGATTTTCTTTATGTTAACTTCAAGTTTGACGACTCCAAATGCACAAAATTTAGATCGTCCAAAATCAAATAGTAAAACACAGTCTCCACAAAACGTAGCACTTTCTATTACGCCAGAAGGAGAGTTTTATATTGATGCAGGCAAAGATCCTGTTCCTAGAGCACAGCTAGAGGAAAAGCTACTTGAAGCAATTAATAAAGAACGCAAAAACAATCGAGAAAAGAAGATTGAGACAGAAGTAACCATCGTTCTAAATATAGAAATGTCAGAAAAGACAGGAACGATCGTTGAATATATGAAACTCAGCAATAAATTAGGTGTACGCTTAATTTTGGCAACAGAAGCTAGTGACGAAGAATCTGAGTAGTATTTCTGCTAAGTTTATAGAACAGATTATGTTTATTTAACGTCGCTTTCTTTTGTAAAAAATAATAAACCAATGGGATTAAAAAAGAGAACAAAAGTATCCGCAGAATTTAGTATGTCGTCTTTGACTGATATTATCTTCTTGTTGTTGATTTTCTTTATGTTAACATCTAGTGTAGTTAGTCCTACTGCAATTAACCTTCAATTGCCTAACTCTAGTAAACGAGCAAAACAAACTAAAAAAGTAGTCGGTCCAATAAAATTGAACATCGACAGAAATAAAAAATATACCTTGAATGGCGGTCGTCTAGAAGAAGCTCAGG
>CAKZKZ010000882.1 GCA_937124495.1 uncultured Dokdonia sp.
ACTTAAAACAACTTTATACTGATAAAGGCTTTAAAAGCATTGGGATCTATGGTTATTTCTGGTTCTTTTTTAGGAGCAGGAGTTTCGTTTATAGGGATGGTTGCTTTTACTGTATTGGCATATCCACTTAAAGCGATATAATAGTAAAGAATAGAGAAACATAAATAGTACCAGAATTTTCGCCCAAATTCCCCCCACTCAGGGTTAAGAATAAAGAATAAAATCCGTAGTAGTAAAATGAATAAAAAGACAATAAAGAAATGCTTGAGCCATTTGAATAAAATTGAATCTGCAAAACTCACGGTTTCAAAGGCGACTTTTTTATAGTTTGCATAAAACCGGAGACTAAGCACTAAATATAAAATCATAGAAAGCAACCCTGCTACTTGATACCATACATCAAAATCCTTATCCCGACCATCTGCATAAAAATAGAATTCAGAAACTATAAACGTATCTACAATAAAAACCACAAGACTATAGCCTAGATATAAAAATGCTGGTGCAAAATGTATGTAATCTCGTTTTGTGATTTTAAACGAAGCATTTAATAAACTCTGCGTATAAAAGAAGAGTACAGGCCCTATGAGAAATAGTTGTTGAAAGGGAGTGAAAAATAAGATTTCTCGATATACATTTTTAGAGTACCAACCCGCATATCCTAACATAAAGGGTGTAATGTATAACGTACATAAGAGTACAAAAAGACTCAGCCATTTACTAGAAGGAGCATCATTTTGAATTCCTTTTTTGAATAATAAAAAAGAGAACACAATGCCGTGAAAAAAGAAAATAAGTAAAATAGAACTCTTAAGTCCAAAGCCAAAAAACATAGGGTTTTCTTATGATTGATTGATGATACACCTTTTAGTAATTTACTACTAATAAGTCCCTTTATAGGAGATCTTACATACAGTATGATTTTAATTTGCCTTTAAATATAGTTTTATTAAATTATTTTTGATTTAATGTTTTAAAAAAATGTTAAATCACTTATTTGTAGGATATTTCTCTTTTTTGTATGTGTAAAAACATTACTTTTGTATTGTTAATTAATTCAGCCCCTTATGATTAAACGTAAAAAAAATATGAATGTAATGGATCGTGTTACACGATTTATTATTGCTATGTCTCTTCTGTCAATAGTGGTATTTGGTCCTCTTTGGAATCTTTTAGGATTTTTTATACTGATATTATCAATACTTTTTTTAGTGGCCGGTGTTTCTGGTTTTTGTCCTTTCTATAAATCTATAAATGTAGATTTTAGTAAATCTGATGAGTATTTTAAGTAGTGTTTCTATATGCTTTTACAAAATTGAACTTGTGAGGCTCACGACTATAGCGAGAGCGTAGCGATAAAGAGCATAAAATACCATTCTTATTTACAAGATCAACTCCTTAATCTTATCAGCATAACTACGGCTTACTTTTACTTTTTCATCGTTTTTGAGGATAAGTAAATAGCTTTTTCCATATTTAGATACTTCTTTCACAGCGGGTAAACTTACAATGCTACTCCGGTGAATGCGTAAAAACTGTGTTGGATTCAGTTTTTCTTCTAGCTGACTAATTCCGCGATTACTGATATATGTATCTTTTGAATCAAAAATTTTAGAGTAATCTCCATACGCTTCTATATGGTAGATATCTTCGGTGGCAAGGGTTACATATTTTGATCCTTTCTCCACAATCATACGATCAGGATAGGTAGTCTTAGACATAATATGTTGATCTGCCAGAGGGACGATATGTTGTGGTGAACTCTCTTTCAGTTTAGAAATTGCCTTGTCAAAACGTTCTCTCGTATAGGGCTTTAAAAGATAATCTACTGCATGCACTTCAAATGCTTGTAAAGCATACTTATCATACGCTGTACTAAAAATAATCGTGGGTAATTCTTCTAGATGTTCAAGGACATCAAAACCTGTTAATCCAGGCATTTGGATATCCATAAACACTAAATCTGGTCGGAATTCATTAATGATTTTTATAGCATCTACACCATTATTAGCTTCGCCTACAAGAATGAGTTCTTTGTGATTTTCTAAATATTCTTTAATCAGTGCTCGACCCGATTTTTCATCATCTACTATGACTACTTTTTTCATTTATTTATAATTTTATAACTCAAATTGTACTTTGAGTCCGCTAGGAAAGTTATCAGATACGTGTAAAGTAGACTGATACATTTTCTGAAGTCTTTTTTGCGTATTACTTAATCCTACACCTAGATTAAAAATAGCTTCTTTATCTTCTACACCAACACCTGTATCACTGATTTCAAAAAGCAGTTTACCATTGCTTTCTTTTATACTAATATCGATACGTCCGCCTTTTACAAGAGGAGAAATACCATGTTTTACCGAATTTTCTACCAATGGCTGTAAGATCATCGGAGGGATTTTTCGCGAAAGCAAACCATCCTCCACATTCATTTGTATAGAAAGACGATCTTCAAAACGCCTTTGTTCTAACGCCAAGTATTTATTGACAAACTCTAATTCCTCTTCAAGCGTTACATAATCTTCCCGACTTGCTTTTAATTGATATCTAAAAAGATCAGAAAGTTCTGCAATCATTTCACGAGTTTCTTCCATTTCTTTGGGAACACTCGCATTAATTGTATTAAATACATTGTATAAAAAATGCGGATTCAACTGTGCTTTAATAGCGCTTAACTCACTTTTTAACGCTACATTTTTAAGTTCTATTTCATATTGTAATCGACGTTGATTAATAATATAATGCTCATAGGCATGAAAAACAGCAAACTGTATTAAATAGAACAACGCAGGAATATATACATCCCAAATCTGAGCATTACCTTCCATGTGCCAATACCCTAAATATTCACACATTTCATAAAACAGCGTCTTAGCAAATAGAATAAAAAAAGGAAGTCCTAAAAAATGAAGTAACAATCTATATTTAAGAGGCCAACTTCTATATACTCTAAAAAGGATAAACCATATAATGGCAGTGGCTATAAGCATAAAGGTGTATTGTAGCCCCCTTGTAAAATACCATTCGTTTAAACTCCAAAGAGTATCAT
>CAKZKZ010000883.1 GCA_937124495.1 uncultured Dokdonia sp.
TAAAGTGTAATAAGTTATTAGGTTTTTCTTCTTTTTCTCCAGTATAGTAAGATGTTTCCGTTAAAAATTTTTGAAGCCTTGGAAACGACAAAGCATGAGGTTTGGGCGAGGAGGAGCGACGGAAGAAACATTTTACGGTTTTTCGCTTTAAGCGAAAAAATACCTAAGAAATCGAAGATTCATAAGTTCCTATTTTTGAAATAGAAACCACACGCATAAAAAGTGTCTTTTCTTTTGGTTCGTTTTCTTTGGACAAGCAAAGAAAATGAACAAGAAGCAAATAGCTAGTTAGTCTTATGAATTTAAAAAAACGATTCAAAGAAACTAACTAGCTATTTTACGTCTAAATTCTATTTAATAGATTTCTCCACAACTCCACCTTTGGCGCTGTCGACTTTAATTTTAAAATTATTGCCACCTTTGACAATCCAACGAACCATCACCGTACTATTCCCAGGGATGTTCTCAACGCGAATCGTTTCAGGGGTGTGTTTTTGCTCTTCCGTGACATTAAAATCAGCATCTTGTACGATCATACCCGCGAGTACATTTCCACCTGAAAGTGTGATGTAATCAGGACGTTCGATGTTGTATTTTAAATCCTGACTTGCATGGGTAGGCATGAGACGATCATTAACGATGGTTGCAGTCACTTCCTTAAGTCCGCCTGCTAACGATTTTACCGTCACATCACCTACTGATAAATGCGGCATGTGGAATGCATGATAGAACACAAACACCATATTACGATGCGCTTCTTCCTCTAGCATAAAACCAGGCGTCGCACGACCCACATTCTTTTTAAATCCGCCAATCTCTATGTCTCCGTATGTTGGATGATTATACGCTTTAAAAGGTGTAAAGCCATCTCCGAGTAGTAAATCCTTTCCAGCATCATAAATCTGATCACGACCTCTCTCTTTATCTTTATAATACGCAAAACCGGTAAAGATTTCGTTGGTAAAAGTGTAAATCCCACGACCGCCATAAAACCAATCTAATTCGCCACCAAAAACAGAATACAAATCTTTGTACACCGTCAAGTAATCATACCCAGGTAATAACTCTTCTCCTTTTTTACCAATCGCATCATAAATCGCCACATCGGCACGATTATAGGTAGCAAGATCTTCTTCGGCACCGGGACCCCTTAGGATCATCCCGCCACTATTGTGAAAACTCTGTGCTCCTGCAATATTTGGATGTGCTTTTACAAAATCGGCGACATTTCTAGTTTCTGGAGCAGAAAACGGATATTTATACGCCCCGCGTTGCACATAATCAGGTTGCCATTTCCATCCCCAATCACGGTTTGGATCATAATACCCAGGAATATCTTCATTAATGCTACCATCATTATCATTATCTATTCCTTCACCACCTAAACGCTCATACCGTTGTCCTGTAATCACATCATCAGGATTGATACGAATCATTTTTCTTGGATCTCTAGGATCTATAATAAAATCACCTGTGGCACTTTTACGACGCATTTGTGTAATAGACCCATCACCATCCAAATCATCAAAACCATCCTCATCAAAAAGCCCATCACTATCATCATCCAACGGAATCATTCCTGCACGCGGTGTATTCCCCGTATTCGGTTCTTTCATATAATTATTACGCGCATCTGGATTGATGGTCGCCACTATATAAAACACACGATCTTTTAGCATTTCTGTGATATACGGTACTTTTCCGAAGCTTTCCGTGAGATACCGAGAGGTATAGGTGCTGATTTCTCCACCTTGCATCTCATTCGAGTGGATATTTCCATCTAGATAAAATCCCGGTTTTCTATCGGCATCTCCTGTGTTGTAATCGGTGATGGCGAGCATCCACATATCTCTTCCTTGCGTCGATTTTCCTATAGAAACGCGTTTCACTAAGTTAGGATGTGCATCGGCTATTTTTTTACCGATGGCTGCGAGTCCTTCTGAGGTGTAGTATTGGTTAAAAGCAACTTTCACCTTTGGGTTGGAAGGTGTTCCTGCCGCTTGAAAAATGTCTTGGGCAGATTGCGCTTTCGCGAAAGCGGTTACCATCAGTACACATGCGATTATAAGTATATATTTTTTCATCTGAGTGGTTTATAAGTTGATGGTTTTTGTGGCTGTTCCTGCTTGCGGAACAGTTGCTTCTACGGTCACATTTCCAGAACCTTGGATCAGCCAACTCAAGGTGATCGTGTCGTCTCCGTCTATTTTCTCGATCACTTGACGGGATCTTCCAGAAATCAACTGTTGGTTCTTTTTGGTTTTCATATACACATTAATCTTGCGTAACCAACGGGATTTATCACCCATTTCTGTGTGGGTAGGCAAGAGCCCATTGTTGTGTAAGTCGACGGTGATTCTCGTCAGATTGTTGCCTACTTTCTCTTGTTTGAGATTCACAAGTTGTAACTCAGGTTGCATTTCGGCTACTTTCAGGATAAAATCGGTATGCTTGATCGCAATACTATCCACCAAGGCATACGGAGGGTTTTTCATCACAAACGGATGGATGCCGCCCACTTCTACTTTGTGATTTGGAAAGTCAGGATGTTGTACTTCTTTCCAAGGCATAAATGCATTCTTGATCCCTTGATCTTCTGCGTAGGCTAGGAAATTTGCTTTCTCATTTTTGGGTGCTTTATTGATAGAATCACCTTCAAACTTTTGAGGCCACCACCCCGGTGTACTCATGGCCAATCTTCCAAAATGAAAGTAAGCCCACTCAAAAGCACTTCCGCCTTGAGCGCTACTACTAGGAGCATTTGTTGCAGGAACTAACTCGTTATAGGTTTCAGAAATCATGGTGTTAATCGCCTCATCATCTTTTAGAATACTCGTCACCACTCTTTTTGAAGCACCTCCTTTGTTATATTTCAGCGGCTTCGAAAGGTTGTTTTCATCACTAAACGTCAAGATCGCATACAGATTCCATTGCGTATATAGGAAGTCGAGTAAGGCACGGTGCTCTAGCTGTGAGATCGGATGTTCTCCAGATCCCGGTGTGAAATACGGAAAACCAAACGTAAAGTTCTTATTGAACGCAACACCGCCTA
>CAKZKZ010000884.1 GCA_937124495.1 uncultured Dokdonia sp.
GTCATCAAAATACTTCTCATATAAGATTTGATCATCTTTGATTACTATAAAAGCAGTAGTGCCACTTTTTTCTAAAACGTCTTCAAAAGGTACTGCTTCTTTTTTCTTGTATGCTGTGGTGGAAGGAATAGCTTTGTCTTGATCTACAGTGGGTTCTTTAAAATAGAAAGGAATTTCTCCCTTCTTTATTGGAACACTTTCAAATCTATCCAGATCTCCTGTATCAGCAAAATTCCAATAAAAAAATCGACCTACGTGACATGAGTTTAATAGAAATAATAAACCGGCCAAATATATATATTGTTGTAGTTTCATAATACAGAAAATAACGTATGTAGTATTCTTAGTATAAACTCTATAAAGTAACTTACGTTCGACTACAAAATAATATATGTTTTATATCGTATTTATAATCATACCTAATCTGCTATGGTATAATTTACAAGTCCCATGAACATTTCGTCGCTACTTTGATAGCCAAAAATGACTTCTTGAGATGGATCTGGGTTTAAAGGGTTTTGAAATGAATTATTAAAGATACCCTCTGCTTTTATGACGGTGCCTTTTGGTAAAAAGATAGGTGCTGTATAATTATAAACAAGCTGCCAATTAAAATCAAAATCAGGCACAGAAATTAAATCCATGATTTCTCCATTGGGTTTTGTAGCTGTTATTTTCATTTGCTTACCGCGAAAATGCATATGCGGGAAAATACTGTGCACATACACGTCTTCTGTGATTTTATCTTGAGCAATAGCAGGAGTGCTTTTTTCGTAAGGCTGAATTTCAAAATCATCAGAAAATACACCTAGTGAGTAATATTGCTTTTCAGGTTCTTTATCATGAAAATAGAGATGAATTTTAGTGATATCTTCTTCTTCTTTTCCTGTTGTTACATAATGTGTCTGTAGTATTAACTCAATATCTTTATCTATATAAATCCCAGAGTCATTAGGGAAGATGGTGGATTTTGAAGTGCCACTTGCAACAACAGCAATAAGGTTATCTATCCATTGCCTTTCTGGTCGATCAACAACGAGTTGAGGTTTTGAAGAACTTGCAAGTGTAGCGTGATGTACGACTTTTGGATTTCCAGGAACAATCGTAACTCCAGCAAGCCATTTGCCTTCAGGAAGATTCAGTTTAATTCTTTGATGACGATAATCTATAAGCCCGGTCGCAGGGATAATTTCTTTTTTAAGAACAAAAGTAGTATCTGGAACCATCGTGGTTTCTGGTACAAGTGCTTCTTTAGGAGTTAATTTTTTTAAAGGATCGTCTCCTTCTCCATACGTCATATCACTATGGATCCAACGCACCAATTTACGTCTATCTTTTTCAGAAATCGCAAATGAGTTATCAAAAGATCCTATAGTAGGGTCTGCTTTCCACGGCGGCATGCGTTTGCTTAGCATGACTTGTTCTATCATAGCAGACCACCCAACAATTTTGTCGTAATCTGTCATAGACCAAGGGGCAACTCCTCCATCTACGTGACATCTCACACAATGATTCGTGAGAATAGGAGCAATGTCATGGGTAAATGTAAGGGTGTCTTTTTCTAAAGTATGTTGTCTTGTTACACGACAACCCCTGGTGACCTCTTGCTTGTTTATAGGGGTTTGATTTGTTATGATGGCGTCCAATGCATCTCTTAAGTAAGTTTCTGTAGGGGAGGATTTCTGAGTTTCGTAATCCAATCTATTATTCAATGGACCTCTATATATAATCTCTCTAGAGGTTGGATCAAGAATAATAGCTTCAGCCGTAATCGTAATATCTAAAGCATCTGCAACAAGCTGTGCATCATCATTGAGTACCGGTACTTCAAAGGTAAAGTTGGTGCTTTCTTCTGCAATCGTAGTACGATCATCTTGTATATTACTATTGATCATAAAAAAGGTAATTCCTTCAGATTGATAGTCGTCTACAATTTCATGGAAATCTGATAATGCATTACGTACTATGGGGCAGCCATTTCCTTGAACAAATAATACAATAGCTTTGCTATCATTATAGGTTGACAGTCTATGAAAACCTCCTTGGTCATCATAGAGCGCGTAATCATTCATTCTTCCATCTGGTATCGCTACAGGAGTTTCTTTACAAGCAGTAATGCATGCTAGAGAGGTGATTAAATATAATAGCTTCTTTCTCATGAGTGATGCAAAAATAAATAAAATCAGACGGATTATCTCTCTTGATATATGGTTATATGTCTTGCTTTTTTTTAGGGTATAATTTTGTGAAAATAACACCAGCAATCATCGATAATAAGAAGGAGGGAGCTAGTACATCTAGTTTTTCAAAATAAATTCCTATGCCTTCTATAGACTGAATGACAAATTTAAATAAAGGAACACATAAGAAACCAGTAATCATAGAAGCAAGGGCTCCTTTTTCGGAATAGGGTTTCCAGAATAATGATAGTATAATAACAGGGCAAAAAGTAGCGGCTATACCTGACCATCCAAAGATAACAAACCAGAAAATAGTCCGATCAGGCGATAATACGGCGACGAGTAATGCGATGATTAATGCGACTAGAGCTAGTACTAATGTGATTAATCTAGAAATTTTAGTAAGTCTCTTTTGCTCTACTTCAGGATTGATAATCTTTTGATAAAAATCTCTTGATAATGCGCTCGAAGCAACAACAATAAGAGAGTCTATCGTAGACATGATGGCTGATAATACAATAGCAATATAGATGGCTACAATCGCTAGTGGTAGTAAACCTTCTATCAACATGATTAATGCACCTTCTCCTGCTGGCCCAAGAA
>CAKZKZ010000885.1 GCA_937124495.1 uncultured Dokdonia sp.
CTCGACACTATCTGGGTTTTGTAAATACTGATCGTAAAGCTCTGAAAAGTAAGCTGTATGGGCTGCGTTTAGAAAAGAAAATCTATCCATTGTTAATTATGATCTATGTCTTACTGACATATAGATATACAAAAATACAATATTTAACATTTTAGGGTATATAATTCCTATATTTATGAGATTATTTTAACAAACAACCTCATGAAATTAAAAACAGCCCTTTCATTTTTCGTCATATTTGCTCTTTTTTTTAGTTTTCAACAGGAAGCAATTGCTCAAGACTCTCCTATTCCAAGACAACAAAGTGAATTCTGGAAGAAAGTTCGTTTCGGAGGAGGTTTAGGGTTATCCTTTGGTACAAACAACACACAAATCACTGTTGCCCCAAGTGCTATTTATCAATATAATGAGTACATAGCATTCGGACCTGGACTCAATTTCAACTATCAGAAATTTGGAGATTTTTCTTCTACTTTATATGGTGTAAGCGGAATTTTCTTAGCAAATCCAATTCCTGAAATTCAGCTTTCAGGAGAATTAGAACAATTATTTGGGACACAAAAGATTGATGGTATTGGAGGAAATCAATCTTTTGACGTGAACAACACCGCTCTTTTCTTAGGTGCTGGTTATCGCATTCAGGGTATTACTATAGGTGCACGCTACAATGTGCTATTTGATAATGATGATGGTATTTATGCAGAGGCTTGGCAGCCTTTTGTAAGAGTGTATTTTTAGATGTATGTCTACACCGTCCTTTTCATAAGCGTATTTCCAAAATCACGCAGTAATTGTTTTTTATCTTCAGAAATTGACACCGAATCTAAAGATTGAAAAGCGCGTTGGGTATATTTTTCCATTTCTTCTTGAGTCGCCTTTGCTGCACCACTATCAACAAACTGCTGCTTTACCGTTTCTATCTTCTCTGTGGGATCATTAGGAGTTATAGAAAACAAATGTTCTAGTTGTCTAGCTTCATCTTTACTTGATCTCTGCAAAGCAGTGAGATATAAGAATGTTTTTTTATTTTCTATAATATCACCTCCTACTTGTTTTCCAAAAGTTTCTGGATCACCAAAAGCATCTAAATAATCATCTTGTAATTGAAAAGCAATTCCTAAATCTCTTCCATAATTATAGATAGACTCTTGACATGCTGTTGAAGCCTCTGCGACAATAGCACCCATTTTAAGAGCAGCTCCTACAAGAACGGCAGTTTTGTACTCAATCATCATTAAATATTCAGGAATCGTCACATCATCTCTGGTTTCAAAATCCACATCATATTGTTGTCCTTCGCACACCTCTATAGCCGTTTTAGAAAATAGTTTTGCTAATTGAGGAAAAATAGTACCATCATAGTTTTCAAATAATTGGTAGGCAAGAATAAGCATGGCGTCACCTGAGAGGATTCCTGTATTAATATCCCATTTTTCATGCACAGTTTGTTGCCCTCTTCGTAAAGGAGCATCATCCATAATATCATCATGAACTAATGAAAAATTATGGAAAATCTCAATAGCCAATGCTGCATCTAATGCTTTTTCATATGGTTGATGAAATAGCTCTGTTGCCATTAGAGTTAATACAGGGCGTAATCTTTTTCCACCTAAATCTAGGATATAATTTATAGGTTCATAAAGATTTTTAGGCTCTTTATCTAAAGAACGTTTACTGAGATAATCTATAAATATGGCTGAGTATTCTAATACAGATAACATGCGGTAAAAAAATTTAAATGCAAAAGTACGGTTTCCCTAGGTTTTGGAAACACTTCCGCTTTCGCGAAAGCATAATCAAATGTTAAAAAATTGTAAAAACTCTGGAAACTTTAATCGTTTTTAAAGTTTCCTGTGTACATTTGCCAAGCAATTTATGAAAGAAAAAATATTACATACAGCCACAGAGTTGTTTTTAAACCAAGGGTTTAAAAGCATTACTATGGATGATATCGCTAGAGAAATGGGGATATCAAAAAAGACAATTTATAGCCATTTCAGCAATAAAGAAGCTGTTATTGAAGCCTCTACTGCTGGTATTTTTAATATGATATGCAGTGGTATTGATCTCATCACTGAGCACAAAAAGAATCCTATAGAAGAACTTTATGACATCAAACGTTTTGTGTTAGAGCATTTAAAAGGAGAACGTACTTCTCCCATGTATCAACTTCAAAAGTATTATCCAAAAATTCATAGAACACTTCGCAAGAAACAATATGACTTCATGCAAGATTGCATGATTGAAAACATAAGTCGTGGTGTAGAAGAGGGGCTTTTTAGAGAGAATATTAATATTCAATTTGTCGCTCGTATTTATTTTACAGGAATGACAGGGATAAAAGATGGAGATATATTTCCAGCATCAGAATTCCCTCCGCATATCTTATATGATATGTATTTAGAATATCACTTACGTGGTATCGTGACACCAAAAGGTCGAAAATTACTAAACAAACTCATACAATCAAATCAAGAATAATGACAAGAATCCTCATCATCTTTTTATTGTTATCTGGACTATCCCTTCAGGCACAAGACAAGAAAAGCTTTTCTTTAGAAGAAGCCATTGTTTTCGCACTAGACAATAACAGTACCGCTATTAATGCACGTAGAGATATCGCTATAGCCATCAAACAAAAATGGGAAACGACAGCTTCAGGGCTTCCTCAAATAAATGGTGTCATCGATTACCAAAACCAATTAAAACAACCTACATCATTTATTCCCTCTGAATTTTTTGGTGGTGATCCAGGAACATTCACTCCTGTGGTTTTTGGGACAGCCCAAAATGTATCGGCTACCGCAACATTAACACAGTTAATTTTTGATGGCTCTTATTTAGTAGGTTTACAAGCTGCAAGAGCTTTTTTAGATTTCTCTGAAAATGCTAATGAAAAAACACAATTAGAAATTCGTAAAGGAGTTATTAATGCCTACGGAAGCGTACTCATTACAAGAGAAAATATTACTATTCTTAATAGTAATATTGCTACCGTTAAGAAAAACCTAGATGAAACTCGCATTATTTTTGAAAATGGACTTGGCGAAGAGGAAGATGTAGAGCAACTACAAATTACCTATAGCCAACTTCTTAATCAAAAAATAAATGCAGAGCGACTTGAAGGTATTGCCATTCAAATGCTCAATTTAGCCATAGGAGTTGATATAGCAACAGAGACACAACTTACAGACACACTCACCTCACTTGCTAAACCAGGACTTGGTCTTTTTCAAGATAATCCCGAAATAGAAAAAAATGTAGATTATAAAATAGCTTTTAATGTTACAGAACAACGTTCTCTAGAATTAAAACTAGAACGTAGTAAAGCATTACCTAGTTTGAGAGGTTTTATAAATGTAGGTACCTCAGCAGGTCGTGATGAATTCAATTTTTTTGACGGTAACGAGCGTTATTTTGCATCTTCCATTTTTGGACTGACACTAGATGTTCCTTTATTTAGTTCAGGAGCAAGAAGTGCACGTACACAAAAAGCAAAAATAGCTTTAGAGCAAGCCGAAACCGATTTTGAATATGCACAAGAACAAATCAGACTTGCCTACGAGCAAGCTAAAAGCCAACACCAACTTGCTATCGACAACTTAGAAGTATTTAAAAGCAATTTAAGTTTAGCAGAACGGATAGAACAAAAAAACCAAGTCAAATTTAAAGAAGGAATTGCCTCTAGTTTTGAATTACGACAGGCACAAACGCAATTATATACAGCTCAAAATTCTGTATTAGAAGCGATGCTAGATATGATTAATTCTAAAGCCGAACTCGAAACGATATTAAATACACCGGATTATAGAAGTAAAAAATAGTTTATAAATAAAAAGGTTAAGCGTTTATGTGTTTAAAAAGTTAAAAGAAAAATCACAAGAACAATTAACAAGCATACGAGAATCAATAACCGAAATAGCAGCGATGTTAGACGGACTATATAAATCACAAACCAAATAATCAATCAAAACATATAGGTTCAAAAAACTTTTAAACACATAAATTTTTAAACCTATAAACTCATAAACATACTCATCATGAAACAAACACTTTTGTTAATTACAGTACTCATATTAGCTTCCTGCGGAGGTGACAAACCGCAATCTGTAGAAGCGATTATAGAAGCTGGAAATATAGAAAAACTAAAAGCTAAAAAAACAGAGTTAAGTACAAAAGCAGCAACAATTGCAACCGAACTTGCTCAAATAGAAAAAGCAATAGCAGAAAAAGACCCAGCAGCAAAAAAAGAAGTTCTTGTAACGACAATGGCTGTAAAAGACACCCTGTTTAATCACTATGTAGAGATTCAAGGAAATGTCGAAACAAAACAAAATGTATTGGTATACCCAGAGCTCCAAGGGACGCTATTACGTGTAAGCGTTAAAGAAGGGCAACGTGTCTCTAAAGGGCAAATTCTTGGACGTATAGATGATGGAGGTTTGAGTAGCCAAGTAGCACAACTAGAAACACAAGCAGCACTTGCAAAAACTACCTTTGAAAGACAAGAGCGTCTTTGGAATCAGAAAATAGGATCTGAAATCCAATATTTACAAACAAAATCACAGTATGAATCTGCTGAAAATATGGTAAAGCAGATGAAAAGTCAATTAGGAAAAACGGTCGTAAGAGCACCATTTTCAGGCGTGGTAGATGATGTTATTACAGAACAAGGAACTGTAGTTGCCCCTGGCATGGCATTATTTAGAATTGTCAACTTAAATAATATGTACGTAAGTGCAGAAGTTCCAGAAACCTACCTTACAACCGTTCGTAAAGGAAAAGATGTACGTGTATTCTTTCCTGTACTTAATGAAACCATAGACGCTAAAATTAGACAAACTGGTGATTACATCAACCCATCTAATCGAAGTTTCCCTATAGAGGTTGCGGTTCCTAATACAAAAGGAAATGTAAAACCTAATCTTACCGCTAGACTTTCTATTAATGATTATACTGCCGAAAATGCCATTCTTATTCCGTTGAATGTGATTAATGAAAATGCAACAGGAGAGCAGTATGTGTACACCGCTTTCGCGAAAGCGGATAACAACACTATCATAGCGAAGCAACATATCATTACAACAGGTAAATCCCAAGGTGATAAAATAGAAGTACTATCTGGAATTAAAAGTGGCGACCTTATTATTGTAGAAGGAGCTCGTTCTGTAAAAGACAATCAAGAAGTAAGAATCTTAACATACTAACACCATGAGTGCAAAGAAAAAAAAGAATGTAGACAAGGAATTTGGCTTGTCAAGTTGGGCCATAGACAATCCAACGATCATTTATGTATTAATGGGGTTATTTCTAGCTTTAGGAATGGGTGCATACTTAGGTATGGCGCGAGAGAACTTCCCAGAGATTAACGAAACTAAGATTTATGTATCTGTTCCGTATCCAGGAAATACCGCAGAAGACATTGAACGCCTTATTGTAGATCCGTTAGAAGACAAATTACAAAATCTCTCTGGCGTAGAAGAAGTACTCTCTACATCTCAAGAAGATTATGCCATTATTACGGTAGAGTTTGACTATAAGATGGATGTACAAGCAGCCAAACAAAAAGTAAAAGATGAGGTAGACTCAGAAACTGCAAATGAAGACTGGCCTACATTTAATAACGCAAAAGTAGAACCAAATGTCTTCGATTTAAGTATGAGTGAAGAAATTCCTATTCTTAATATTAATATTTCTGGAG
>CAKZKZ010000886.1 GCA_937124495.1 uncultured Dokdonia sp.
AACCAAATCACACGATTTGCCTTAAAATCTGAGAACTTAGCTAAAGATAGTATTACATTGAAAAAGCATAACCCAATCATGGGTATGCAAAAAAAAGGATCACGACACACAGCAAGTGGACAGGTATTACAATGGAAATTATTGATGCCATTACCTACACCAGAAGTAGATCTTATCCCTTTTATGCTAGATTGGTCAGAAAGCGATACACATCCACATGAAGTATTACCTGATATGGGATGTACCCTTATAGAAATACATGCAACACACCCTACTCCTGAAAAAATAACACCTATTCTAAAAGAACTTGGGCATGACTTAAGGATTGAAAAAAGTGACCAAACTACCATACAAATAACCCTCAACACACCTAACGGAATTGTACATTTATAGACCAAAACAAACACCATGGCAGTACTTAATGTTTTAAAAATGGGAAACCCTCTACTCCGAAAAATTTCCACCCCAGTAGGAGAAGAATTAAAGACACCCGATTTCCAACAAACCATTGACAACATGATTGCCACTATGCGTTTCCAGGACGGAGCTGGCATTGCAGCCCCTCAAGTTGGCATTTTAAAGCGTGTATTTACTATGGAGGTGATACAAAACCACAGATATCCAAATAAAACTCCTTTCCCATTATACGTTGCGATTAATCCTGAGATTGAAGTGATAGACAACACACGCGTCGACAGCTGGGAAGGCTGTCTCTCTATTCCTAACATACGTGGCAAACTTAAACGCTACAAACGCATTTTATTTACCGCAACAGATCGTCATGGAAATAGCTTTCAGGAAGAATTAAGTGATTTTGCTGCTATTGTTGCACAACACGAATTAGATCACCTCAATGGAACGCTACTTATAGATCGCATGGACTCTATGGAGACACTTACGTTTCAAGAAGAATATGACAAGTACTGGTTATAAATTTTTATTTTTTATGGCGTTCCCTTCATCCTGAAATGTATTCAGGATAAAGGTCAGGCTATCCACTATATCTTTTTTTTTGCATAAACGCCAAAAAAAAGGATGCCGTTACTATCCTTAACGACACACATCATTTTTTTAAGATCTGCAAGACTAGCATTGTGTATATATCATTAAGTTGACAAAAAAATCTCCAAAACACCATTAACAACCTTCAATAAGGCTTAATAAAAAAGGCCACCTTTAAGAGATTCTTAAAAACAACCTTTTCAAAAATAATGTGCTACCCCAGCTAGATACTACAAACGTTATTTTATTGTTTGTTTTGCTCGTTTAGGATCCAGTGGAGGGCACATAAAAAACAAAATGATCTGAATAATATGATGTGTGCTGTTAAGCATATATCCTACACAAATTCTTTATGGTATTTTCTGTTTCACTCAATATGAGAACAATTAAAGTCTCAAGAACTTCAATTTTCACCCCTGTTTGATTGATAACACGTCTGCTTGTATTAAACTTACAGTGAATACCAACTATACTATTTTCAGTTTATGAATGATGATATAATCATATTTAAGCTTTAATTCTCTTTACAAGTAATTACTTGAACGTAGTATTATACTCCTAGCCCGAATGGGTTTTTAAAACCAAGGTCTACGATAATTCTACGAGCGGTCCCTATTGGTGTTACTTCTGCTTTAATACGCAACTGAGATGTTGCAAGGATATCCTGAGCAGGATCTACAAATACATCAAATACTGACACTTCTTTATTTGAGACCATTCGTTTTAAAGCTGTACGACATAATTTCTCAAACCCTTTTGTAACTGATGGCACTAATTTCCCATCTACAGCAAGAATAATTTGTGAATTTAATTTTGGTAATAATGCGGCACGTAATAAACGTGTTGCTTTATTTATTGTACGATTACTTTCTATATAAGCAAAATCTGACGTTCCTAATGTTGCTGTATGACTATCGTTAAAATAAACTCCTAACAACCCAGCGTGCGTCTTTGCAAACATATAGCGCTTCCTATTTAATATTTCAAGTATTTCTTGTTTTTTTACTTCTACCCCACCTACAAAACCAGCTTGTAAAAATCCAGCACCTACAAGGTTAAATTGCGATACCCATGCAATATTTTCTGACACTTT
>CAKZKZ010000887.1 GCA_937124495.1 uncultured Dokdonia sp.
TTTCATCAATTCTAGCTTGAGCCGTAGAGTCAGAAATAGTCCCTTTATAATATTCAATTCTATTTTCTAATATAAAATCATAATAATCTGGTAAGGCATTTCCTGCCCAAAAGCCTAAGTGTGTGATGTTCTTATTAACCGTGGCTAATTTAGCGCCTACAGGAGCTCCTTCAGAGTGCCCATAGACAATAACTTTTGTAAAGGCAGTATCAGATCTTAAATGATCTATAACGGCATTAGCACGAAAAACACGATTCGTTAGAGAGTTTTTTTCTTGATATATTTTTGGTGTAGGAATAGCATCTTCATTAATAACTCCTTCAAAACCAATTTTCTCAATGACTACATACATATATTCTTGAGACAATGCTGTGAATTCACCATTCAACCAACAAAGCATCTGAACAGTATCTTCTTTTATTCGATAAGAGAATTGCGGGCTTGGGTCACTGCCTTGTAAATACACCACAAGTTTTGTTTTAGGGAGTTGCCCTTTTTGATAGGTGTAGAAAACGATATGTTCATCATTGACGTGTATCGATTTTTCCTCAAACCCATAATGATCTGTAATCTGTTGCTTTGTCGGAATATCCTGTGCAATACTATGGGTACATGACAGGAGCAATACTAGGATACATAGGATTCTACTCATGATCGTTTTTTAATATAATCTAACGGTTTGTATATGAAACCTAGGGTGTAAAAAGATACTAACTTTTCGGTTAAGTGCAACTTCAGTTTTTTATAGCTTTTTTATACGCTTTCGCACTTCGGCAGGCTCAGTATAAACTTCTGCATCGTTATACTCTTTGAAAGCGTATAGAAGGTACTTTATGATGAATGATTTTTGATTAATTCTTCTAGTGTATTCCAATTATTGACAACTATTTTTAATGAATTAATAATGACTTCAGTAGATTCTCTGGGCTTTGTACCTAAAAAGATGACACCAGTATTTGGATCAAAGAACTCTTGAAATACCTGTTCTCTTACTTCTGGTTTGTGTTGATTTAGGGCTATTTTTAATTCGTTTATTGCTTGCTCACTAGTGTCTATAAAGCCAATAATCTTTTGTCCACTACTCATGGCAAATTCAATTTCTTTGGCAGTCCAGGTAGAAGCAATAGAATGTGGAGATAGATAAACACCAAAAAAGTCACAGGTATAAATAGCATTCGTAACGATCCCATTAATGCGTCCTCCTTGTGGAATATCCATTTCTGCTAACCAAGGATATATCGTATGTGTATCTAACTCCATAGCCAATTGAATCACAGCATCAGTATCCTTAAAGCTATGAGAAATAAAAAGATTCGGGTTTTGATCACTATTGGTGAATCGCTCCTGTTTATAGTCAACTATAGGGTTGTCTTGTCTAAAAATGCTAGATATTTCTCCCTTTTTTACTTTGTCAGTATGTCCCCATAATGCTCGTAAATTACCATAGCGACTTGGGAGGCGCGATTTTCTTATAAATTGAGCATTGGTGTTAACTACATATTCGTTAAGAGAGTCGTCTATTTCATCATAATCAGTTTCAGTGATATGTAAGCTATCTTTCAAACGTACCATCTTAATAGCCGTCATCCACTTAGGACCAGATTCTGATTTTAGATACGTTTCTATGTTATAGATTTCTTCTTCTGTGAGTGCCATACATTATTACTATTTATGCGTTCTTTTACAAATTTTAATGTGTAGTTGTAGAGGAAACAGAGCTTCTAAAAAAATACTAACCTTTATATGAAGTACAGCTCTAGGTTTTATACGCTTTCGCGAAAGCAAACACAAAATACTTCTCGTTATTTATTCTTATTCTGACGTTCTTTTAGAAATGCCTCAGATCTTTTTAGTTGTTCTTCAAGATTCCATTCAAAGTCAAATCTATTTTTAAGAAATATAGCGATGGGTTCAAGCCCAATTTCGACTCTTCTTTTGTCAATGTTTTCAGGATCAAAAACAGGCCAGAGATTGAAGCTTTTCGTTTCAGGATAATATTTCATTTGTCCGCCATAGATTTGTAACTGCCCTTTATCCGTTGCGATTCTATCTTCAGCACGTACTAGAAACCTCGCTTCTAGTTTTTTGTCTAGCACTGCTTGTTTCATTAATGGAATATAATGCTCTCTAGTTTCGAGATCTGCATGTTGAAGAACGTTACAAATAGTGAGATTGCCTTGTTCTCCTATTTGTGCTAATTCTGGCCACGTATCTATGTCAAGAATGTCTCTGATTTTTACAATATTTACAGCATGATTTTTTCTGTATTCTTTTTGATATACATCCGCTTCTTTAGAATCTGCACCATAGATACGTATCAAAGAATCCCGTAATCGTATAGGAATTTGTTCCTTCTGCCAGATAGTATCTAATACAGCTATTAAATTTTTAGGTTCTTGAACAGGCTTTTCTGAAAGCGTTTCTTTTTTTTCAGATTTGCAACCAATGATTAGAAATAACGTGAGTAATAGTACTGTTTGTTTCATAAGTATAGCTAGCGGTTTTGTGTGTAAAACCTAGCGTGTAAAAAGATACTGACTTTTTGGATTAAAACAGTTCTAAGGTTTTAATTTTTGTAATTCCTTTTTTTGCTTTAGCGCTTCGCTCTCCCTATGGTCGTGAATCTCACGAGTTCGATTTCGCGAAAGCGTATACTACATACTTCCAGTTTACAAATACTCTTTTTAATTTTTAAGTATAGGGAACTTAAGACAGCATCAGTTGCACATGCGAGTAGAGGAGGAGGCTTTTTAAACTCCCATCCAATTCAAGAGCATTTTTAGGGGCATCAAAAGAATGGCAAATATAAAATCCATTAAAAACCCAACGACTGGTAGAATCAAAAATATCCACCATTTGTAGGTAAACTTCGTGGATATTCCGTTGGTGAGACTTTTCCAAGCCATGATGATTTTCTCTCTGTAATAATACATAATGAGTATGTCGGCGATCATCATTCCTCCAATTCTGACTGGAAGTCCGTACCCAAGGACTCCTGTCGTAAAAGCAATGTCAATAATGAAAATTTGAGCTAATATGGATAGAACCAATAAAGCGCCAACCAATACCGTTCTGTTAAAAATGAGTAATATGCCTCCTATAATTTCTAGAAGTCCCGTAGAAATATTGAAAAATGTACTTCTTTCATAAAGATGCCAAGCGACATAAAAGCTATCAACTTCTATCATAGGTTGCTCTAAAATGGCAGGGTCATGAACTCCAAATTGACTTAACGTTAGTTTACCCCAGCCATACACAATCATATAATACACTAAATACCAACGTAACGCTAAAACTCCGAAATCTATTATTTTCTCTTTTTTCAATATCGTAGTGATTTTTAAGTGAATTGTCTTTGTTTCTGCTGTTTATTCTTTTTTCTGATGATAAAAATAGATCCCATTAAAATCAATATATATCCTGTGATTAATAAGGTAATTATATATGATTTATTGCGTTGCATGACAACATAGTCGGCAATTCCTGATTTCCAAAACATCCATTCATCTGCTATTGATGACGCTAAACTGTAATGACCTGTTTCTAAAATAATGATTCCATTTTTTGATTTGAGGTCAATTCTTGCCGCAGTATTAATCGCATTATTTCCGCTTCCATCATGTCCTATTATTTTAGAATTTAGATCTTTCTGACTATAAAGATGCGGGCCTAATCCATAAACGCCAATATCATTTATAAACGTTTCAGCGATACTCATTTTTGTAATAGACGATTTAGAGAGCACTTTGTTACTAGAAATATTTGCTATTAAAAATTTTGATAGATCTTCTGTACACGTCATTAATCCTGCGGCAGCAAGTGCGGTAAATTTATTCAATGGCCTTTTGGTACCATCTGTTTTGTATATATCAGTTAGTTGTAGGTTTGGTTTTTCAGACAAAACAAAGGTGGTGTTTTTCATCTCTAAAGGTTCAAAAACCTCTTGTGTCATATACGCTTGAAATGATTGACCAGACACTTCTTCGATTACTAATTGTAGTATCGTATACCCAGCACCAGAATACATATACTGACTACCAGGTTCATAGCCTATTCTTGCAACTCCC
>CAKZKZ010000888.1 GCA_937124495.1 uncultured Dokdonia sp.
CTTGATCAAAAGAGTAGGTGTTTACCTTTAAATCTTTCTTTAATTGTATTTTTTGATTCTTATAATCAATAAGAACACGCCCTTTTGTAGAGCCATTTGCTGTTGTGATTGTTCCTTTTGTGTAATTTTGAGCAATGCTTGTGCTTATTGTAAGAAGTAGCGAAAAAGCAAGGAGTAGGATGTTTTTTTTCATAGCAATAGTTTTTTTGTGAAGTGTATCAAAAAATATACCTAATAGGTCGAGATTGCTATTTAGTACTTACGTAAACATGAAAAGGGGGTTACCATTTGAGTAGCCCCCTTTTTTTATATAAATTGAAAATATGTTACATTCCTTCTAATAGAATGTTGTCTATAGCAAATTCATCGCGAGAATTACTTCCAGAAACATCATTACCTTCAAAACGGATATATATAAATGCTCCACTAGCAACTGTTGCGCTAAAACTTTCAGATCTACTTACATTGATAAATCCTAAAGCATCAGAAGCTTCAATAGATGTATAGTCTAATGAACTTACGGGTGTATATGTCATATTATCTGTAGAATAAGAGAAGTTTAAACTGTTAGCTCTATTTTCATTGTTGTTGACATATATATCATAACTTATCATAAAGCCATTCAAGGATGTACCTGTGGTATTTTCTATTTTAAAATCAAATACTCCAGGTGTGAAGTCACTAGCTATAGGTTGAACTCCTAGTGCAATATTTCCTGCTCCATCTACATCAAAAGCATAGACGCCTCCTGTTCCTACTCCTCCTCCTATATCTAAGCCTCTAGCGTAGTCGTCAGTTGTTTGTGTGCCTCCGTAGGTTAAAGAGCCAAAAGAAAAACCATTAGCAATGATGATATTAGAATCAAGTTGTCCTGCTGTTGGTGTTGGAGCAAATCCTGCTCCAGTGAATAATTGAAAATTTTGAGAATACAGAGGTATTGTACAAGAAACATCACTTACAAAATCTCCTCCTACAACTCCTAGAACTGGAGAGTCCCAAGACCAAGTTCCTGTGGTTCCGGAGCAATCGTTTACTCCAATGGGGCCATTGTCATAAGTATGAGTACCACTCCAAGTGACAGGGCCTCCAGATGCGATATACCCAGTTGTAGTCATGCTGTCTCCACTTTCAATTGTACAGGTTGTAAAACTCCCGCTTGGAGAACAAGCGCTTTGTTGTCCTATACCATTAAAAACAGTAGTATTTAATGTGGTTTGTGAGCTGATGGCGCTGTCTCCATCTGCCTTGGTAAACATAAGGTTGAATGTCTGTGTAGACGTATTGTCTAAAGGAGCTGGACACATATTGCATATATAAGTCCCTGTAATAGGGGTTACAGGAGCTCTTTCAGTATTTCTGGAGGCTAAAATCGAACTCTCTGCACCTCTGAAAGAAACCGTATTTATTTCGAGTATTTCTTCTTCTCCTCCCGTAGTCATTGTAAAAGAAAGTTCATTTGATGTAAATACAATCTCTTTTGTATTTCCTAAATCAGATACCTGATCTGTAGAAATACGTACAACTTCATTAGTAGCAAGTGTAAGATCTGCAGTAGCAGAAAGTCCATCTTCAGAAAGTGTTATGTCTAGTGTTCCTCGATCTACGCCATTTACAGTCGTAAATATCCCTTTATAATTCTCGATTTCGAGATCAGCAATTTCAGAAGTGATGTCAGTGTTTTCTTCAGTACTACACGCTGCTAGTAGTATGGTTAGTGCGCAATAGGATAATATCTTTTTCATGTATAAGTTTGATTTACCGCCAGTTATATGACTGGTGTAAATGTAGGGTGAATTTTCTAAAATAAATACGTAAACACGTTAAAAGTTATTATTTATACGACAAAGAGCGCAAAAGACACCTAACTAGGTGTCTTTTGCGCTCTTTATATTTTTGCTTAGTACGCTTTCGCGAAAGCGTATTTATTCAAAATAACTGAAGGTTTCGCCATCTTCAATAGTTAGTAACGTCTCATAAATAAGTTTGATAACGTTCTCTACATCCTCACGGTGTACCATTTCTACAGTTGTATGCATATAACGTAATGGCAGAGAGATAAGCGCCGAAGCGACTCCGCTATTGCTATACGCAAATGCATCAGTATCGGTTCCAGTAGCACGAGATAATGCTGCACGCTGAAAAGGAATTTTATGTTTTTCTGCAGTTTCAGTAATACGATCTCTCAGTTTTTGTTGTACAGCTGGAGCGTAGGCAACAACGGGACCTTTTCCGATGGCAGCTTCTCCTTGTATCTTTTGATCTATCATGGGAGTAGTTGTATCGTGGGTTACATCGGTCACTATAGCAACATTAGGTTGAATACGTTCTGCAATCATTTGAGCTCCGCGTAAACCTATCTCTTCCTGGACAGAATTTGTAATGTATAATCCAAATGGAAGCTTCTTTTTATTCTCATGCAGAAGTCTTGCAACTTCGGCAATCATAAACCCTCCGGCTCTATTGTCTATAGCTCTACAAACAAATTTATCGTCATTTAAAATGTGAAACCCGTCAGGATACGTGATCACACATCCAATATGAATACCCATTTTATGAACTTCATCTTTATCTTTTGCGCCTACATCTATAAATATATTGTTAGGTTTAGGCGGTTCTTCTTTTGCGCGATTACGTGTATGAATTGCTGGCCATCCAAAAACACCTTTGACAATTCCGTTCTTAGTATGTATGTCAACTATTTTAGAAGGTGCAATTTGGTGGTCACTTCCTCCGTTACGTATTACATATAGTAATCCGTTATCAGCAATATAGTTTACATACCAAGAGATTTCATCGGCATGTCCTTCTATGACAACTTTGTATTTTGCTTTTGGGTTAATGACAGCGACAGCGGTTCCATAGGTGTCAGTAATAAACTCATCTACATATGGCTTTAGGTAATCCATCCATATTTTCTGCCCATCCCATTCGTAACCAGTTGGGGCAGCATTGTTGAGGTATTTTTCTAAAAAATCTAATGATTTTTTGTTAAGTATACTTTTTGAAGACATTTAAAATATTTTTCATAAAAATAAGAATATTAATAAGAAGTTAATAGTCTTATTACATTGTAATCTTTAATTTTGGAATGATTTTAGCTTAAAGCGAAATAAAAAACAATGCGTATATCTTTTATACTTCTATTATTAGTATGCTCTTTCCCTGGATGGGCGCAAGATACTATACCTGAACCTGAAGAAGTAGAGGTGGAGTATTATATAATACAGGGAGATACAATACCTAGAAGTGCTATAGATCTTAATGAGGTGATTGTTTTTAAGCCTTTAAGATTTGATTCCAAAGAAGAGCGCAGACGTTATTTGATTCTTCGTCGCAAAACGCGTAAAGTGTATCCATATGCAAAACTTGCTGCAGATCGACTTGTAGCATTAAATAATAGATTAGATTCTATTACATCTAAATCTGGTAAAAAAAAATATACTAAGATCATTCATAAGTATCTTGAAAACGAATTTTCTACGGAACTTAAAAAACTCACACGTACAGAAGGTCAGATTTTAATTAAGCTTATACATAGGCAAACAGGAGAGACTGCTTTTGAGTTGGTAAAACGATTGAGAAGCGGTTGGAAAGCTTTTTGGTATAATACCACAGCAAGTGCATTTGACATCTCGCTTAAAAGAGAGTATGATCCACTAAATATAGAAGAAGATTATTTAATAGAAGATATACTACAACGTTCATTTCAATCTAGTATTTTGGAAAGAAGAAATTCAGTACTTGACTTTGAGTACTGGGATTTGTCAAATAAATGGAAACCTAAGACAGAAGGAATAGATTAACTCATATCTTATATAGAGGGTGTTTTAAATGTGTCGCTCTTACATCATTAAAAATATAGGGTATATATATAGGACAAAGCGTTACTAGTTTTGCGTATTTAATCACTTGTTTTTGAGTTGAAAAAAAATTAATTTAAAAAATTCATTTTTTTTCATTGTGGGTATTTAAAGACCTGTTATATTTGCCACCCGCTAAGGAAAAAGAGTTCATTCACATCTTGGTTTTATCTTTTAGAATAAGGATTAAAAAAAAAGTAAATTTT
>CAKZKZ010000889.1 GCA_937124495.1 uncultured Dokdonia sp.
TGCCTTTATAGCGCGTTCAATAATCTTTTCTGGCGTACTATTAAATTTATATTTTATGTGTGATTCGCTCGTGCCAATACCCGTATGGATACGCGGGTATTTTGCATATTTTAATGCCTGTGCAGCGACTTCGATATCTTTTTCGACAGCACGTGTAAGACCACAAACAGTGGCGTTTTTGACTAATTTTGAAATTTCTTCTACAGAGGTAAAGTCTCCAGGGCTTGAAATCGGAAACCCAGCTTCTATGACATTAACGCCTAGGAGGTCTAGTCGTTCTGCAATGGTTAGTTTTTCTTTAGTGGCTAATGTGCATCCCGGTACTTGCTCTCCGTCTCGAAGGGTTGTATCAAATATTTGAATTTTATCTCTGGACATGATTCTTTTTTAATTACGAATATATATATTAGAGATAGCTAAGCGATACCAAAAATAGCCGTATTTACGATGTTAAGTTGCTGTTTAAATTTTATAAGTACTTGTTTTATAGTTTTTTATGAGAAAAATCATTACAACGCCAATTGAAGAAAGTGATGCTCTTTTTGTATTAGTGAAGTCGTTATCTAAAAGTGAAAAACGACAATTCAAGTTGTATGTAGGACGATTAGAACGTAATACAGATGCAAAATTTATGGCACTTTTTGAGGTAATGGATAAGATGGCGGTCTATGATGAAAAACTGATCATTAAAAAAGGGGTAGTAACCAAACTACAATTATCCAATCTTAAAGCTCATTTATATAGACAAATTCTCGTCAGCCTTCGGTTAACACCTTTGCACAGAAATATAAGAGTACAAATACGGGAACAACTAGATTTTGCTACCATACTGTATCAAAAGGGATTGTATAAGCAAAGCCTTAAAGTATTGGATAAGGCGAAGACCATGGCACTCGAAAATGAAGAGAAAAATGTAGCCTATGAAATTGTAGAGCTTGAGAAAGTGATTGAAACACAGTATATCACACGTAGTATTTCAACGCGTGCAGACGAACTTGCCATACAAGCAAAGGAGCTGAGCGAGCAGAATGTAATGGCGAGTAAGCTGTCTAACTTATCACTACAACTCTATAGTATTATGCTCAAAACGGGGTATGTGAAGAGTGATGAAGAGAAGCAGCGTATTACAGATTATTTTGATGCACATCTACCTACATATGATTTTGATAAACTTAATTTTAGAGAGAAATTATGGCTATACAAAGCACATCTTTGGTACAGCTTTTTAATTCAAGATTTTTTGTCTTGTTATAAGTATGCAGATAGGTATGTGCGATTATTTGAAGAGCATCCTGTGATGATTAAACAAAATCCTGTTTTTTATCTTAAAGGAATTCATTACTTATTAGAGTCACTTTTTTATTTAAAGCATAAATCTAAGTTTAAAGCGGCCCTTGATAAATTGAAAGGGCTTAAAGATCATTCAGATTTCCCTATAGGTGATAATTTAGATACGCTTCTATTCTTATATACGTATAGCAACACATTCAATTATCGGTTTATGATCGGGCAATTTGAGGATGGAGACGAACTTGTCACAGAAGTACTCAAAGGTTTAAAATCGCCTAAATATCGTATAGACGAGCATCACGTGATGATTTTTTATTATAAGATGGCTAGTTTGTATTTCGGAGCAGGAGACAATATTAAGTGTATTGAGTATTGTCAGAAAATCATCAATACTAATTCCTTAAAAACACGAGAAGATTTGATGTGTTTTGCAAGAATTTTAAATCTTGTAGCGCATTATGAAGCAGGGAAAGATTACCATTTAGATTCTTTATTAAGGAGTACGTATAAGTTCTTAATCAAGATGGACGATTTGCACGAAGTGCAGAAAGAGATGATCAAGTTTGTACGCACGCTCGGTGATATTTATCCACACGAACTTAAAAAGGAATTTAAAAAATTACACACGATACTGAAACAATACGAAGATGATCCTTATGAACGAAGAGCTTTTTTATATTTAGATCTTCTCTCATGGCTCGAAAGCAAAATTGAGAATAGACCCGTAGCAGAGGTGATCAAGGAGAAGGCAAAAGGGTTGGTGCGGTAAGAGAATGATGATTGCTGATTTTTGATTGAAGAATAGAATGAAGGTTTTTAGAGCTTTCAAGGAGCATCGTGACGCAGAAGTGTATACAGAGCATTTCGACAGGCTCAATGTGACACTTGTCGAAGTGTGAAAGCAAATCGAAGTGTGAAAGCAAATTTTATAGAAAAATGATTGAATGTCAGAACGTAAAATAACAAGTGTAGGTCCGATTTTAGAAATTAATCTAGCGATGTTATTTATTAGTACGTCAGGTGTATTGGGACGTTATATTGATTTGCCTCCCGCTGTGACTATTGGAATACGCGGATTTGGCGCTATGTTGTTATTAGGGGTTTTTGTAGCTTGGAAAGGACTTTCTTTTAAGCTTGCGCGAAAGGATACGGCTGCCATCATTCTTTCTGGAGTGTTGATGGGGATGCACTGGATTACCTATTTTTATGCCTTGCAGTTATCTAATGTAGCTATCGGAATGTTATCTCTATTTACGTATCCCGTAATGACGAGTTTTCTAGAACCTATATTCTTAAAAACAACATTTTCTAAGGTGCACGTACTTCTTGGTCTGTTAGTTTTACTGGGTATTTACTTTCTCGCACCAGAGTTTAATACAGATAATAATGATTTTCTTGCTATATTGATTGGACTCGTTTCTGCACTTTGTTATGCGTTACGTAACCTTCTAGTCAAAACAAAAATCACCACCTATAATGGCTCTGTTGTGATGTGGTATCAAACGCTCGTTATTGCCATCATGTTGATTCCTGCGTATTTTCTTTTTGATACATCTGGGTTTGTTAGTCAGTTACCATACATAGGCATTTTAGCGTTAGTGACCACAGCTTTGGGGCATACTTTATTCTTGTTTAGCTTTAAACATTTTTCCGTTACTACTGCAAGCTTAATGAGTAGTGCACAGCCTATTTATGGGATTATATTAGGGATTATATTCTTAGGAGAAGTGCCAGGTATTCGCACAGTGATTGGAGGCGTACTGATCTTAGTGAGTGTCTTAGTAGAGAGTCGAAGGGCGGTGAAATAAAAATTGAAATAAATTAGTTCTTATATATTGATGAACAGTTATCTACACTATTCTGAAAACAGGGGTATATACGCTGTTTTTCAAAATAATAGTCCGTTAGCTTAGTGGCACAAAACAATCCACATGGAAATCTGGCAGTATATATTAATCGTTATTGGAGCAATAACAGTCATTGCGGCTGTGTATTATCTTATCAAAAAGCTCACTAAAGAAATCGAAAAAGTTCACCATCTACCCATTAGAGAGAAAGGGTTTACAGAAATGCCTGCGGTTCCTTTTATCATTACGGAGACTATTGCAACCATTGTAAAGCTAGGATTGAGAACGCAGGAATGTAAAATGGCAAAAGCGGGACTCAATAGGGAATATACTTTACTTGATGAGACAGGAAAACATACACATACTCAAAATGCGTACACATTTATGTATGATAATGCGCCCATTGATACAGGCAAGGAAGAGCGTGAAAACCTTTTAGAAAGATTAAAGGTGTCAAGTGAGAAAGAGTTTTTAAATAAAGCCCTTTTAGATACTCATTTAGAAAGAGCCTCTTTTTCAAAACACAAAAAAAAGGAAGAAACATTCACAGATTTCTTTTTAGATACACCAGAAGATTTTACCATATCATGGACCAATTACTATGATATTTATAAAAATAATAACAAAAAGTATAAAGAAGAATACGCCTCTATTTTAAAAGACCCGAAAGAAGCAACCAAGCAATTTTGGCCGATGATTGCTGAAAACGGGTTGGCATACAACTTGTTGATTCTCCAAAAAGTAGAAGGCAATATTCTAGAAAAAACAAAAAAATATTCCATGATGATTGGGAATCTCTTTTAAAACCTCTTTATGAAAATGGGGCATTATATGCTATTGATCTGACTATTTTTAATCAGTTTGAAGCGAGTCAAGTATCAGGATTTGATCGTTGGACACCAGGAGCATTTGTTTTAATGGAACAAGATGTAGCAAGTAAAAAATTGCATCCTATTTGTGTTCAGATCTCAAAGGATGATGCAAGTGCGTCACAAATTTACACACAGAATAATACGACAGACGCCACTTGGATTTTTGCTCTTGCGGCAGCAAGAACAGCAGTAACAGTCTACGGAATATGGTTAGGGCACGTATATCATTGGCATATTGTATCTGCGCCTATGCAAATGACGTTATTTAATAATGTAAAGAAAGACCATGATCTTAGAAAATTATTAGATCCACAATCAAAATCATTGATAGGATTTAATGACACCTTATTATTACTTTGGAAAACTATTGGACCGCCTACTTCTTTTGCAACGCCAGATTCTTTTTTGGATCTCACAAATACCTTTGCCACAGGGCGAGAATTTTTTGATGATGATCCTAAAGTGACCTTAGAAAAATTTGGAATTCATAAAGAACATTTCTCTGAAAATGAAGATTGGGATCGCTATCCTATTGTAAAGCAATTACTTTATTTCTGGGATGCTTCAGAAGCGATGGTAGACGTTTTTGTAGGTAAAACATACAAGACTGACGATGCTGTGATTAATGATACACAATTACAAAACTGGATGAAAGCATCTTCAGATCCTGAAGAAGGAAATGTGAGAGGATTACCTAAAATGGATAGTAGAGAAGCATTAAAAGCAGTATTAACTAGTTTAGTGTATAGAGTGGTCGCTCATGGAAACTCTAGACAAATGAGATCTTTAGGTCCAGGATTGTCTTTTGTAGCAAATTATCCTCCTTGTATACAAAATGCCACGATTGTCAAGCCAGATGATGCAACCTTTAAGATTGCTGATGTTTTAAGATATTTGCCAAATACAGGAACCATAGGTTCTATGATGACATTCTATTATATCTTTATTTTCTCTGCTCCCTATGAGCCTTTACTACCATTGTATGGAAATGATACTGACTTGTATTTTGATGTTAAAGATGATCTCAGAAATAAAGCATTGGAGATATTTAGAGAAAAAATAGGAAACTTTATTGTTGATTATAGTGATGAGAATGGACCTTTGATTCATCAATGGCCTGCAAGTATTGAGACCTAGGATGAATTTTACATAGGGTAGATATATTATTATTTATATATTTAAATGTAATAAATTTACTGCCCAGATGATTAAAAAGTATATTTCTTTTATATGCTATCCAAAACTAGCTTTATGGATTCTAATAGGGTTTATAGGTTTTACTGTAGTTGGAACGCTTACACATGAGATGGGGCATATTGCTTTCGCGAAAGCATACGGATATGAAATCCATCTTGGATATGGGTATATGACGTATAATGATAGTCCTTTTTCCATAGAGTTTAATGCTATTACCGATCGTAATCTGGAAGCAATAGAATCTAAAATTGAGTTCCCCGAAAAAGAACGTTGGGATACACTCATTGAAAAACTCAAATTTAGTTCATTTTTAATTACATTGGGAGGTCCTTTAGAATCTATGATTTCAGGAACTATAGGTTTTGTTTTGTTATACAGAAGAAGGAAATCTATACAAGAGTATGGAATGAAAATTTTGGACTGGACGCTTGTTTTCATTTCTTTATTCTGGTTACGAGAACTTGCAAATCCTATAACAGGATTGATACGATCTATAAGTAGAGGAAGCTTTAATCCTTTTGGAGGGGATAGTGATGAATTAAGACTTGCCATAGATTTAGGTTGGTGGGAGGGAAGCATTTCTTTACCATTAGCACTTATTGCTACAGGTATTGCATTGTATGTAATATTTAAGATATTACCTATGTCTGTACGATTTACTTTTATGATTTCAGGACTGGTAGGAGGCGTACTTGGATATATGATTTGGTTAATGTGGATAGGTCCTATTTTAATGCCTTAAATAATGTTGGCTATTCAAAATAGTATTTTTTGGATGTCTCTATACTTTAGGGTTTTCTTTTGAATCTGGAGCTGTTTTTCCCACCTCATCAAGTTCAGGGTCTATTTTTGCGTCACGATGTTCCTTGAAAGTATACCATAGCAAAAGATCCTTGTGTTGTAAAAGAGAGGCTACGATGCTGATTTGTGTTTTCTGATTATTTAATATATTTAAAAATGCATAAAAAAATAGCGATGTTGTATTCTTGTATAGGTGCATTTTAGGGGAGATCGTATCTATGTATTGTATCTTTCGATAAAATTTAATTGCTATGAGAATTTTTACTGTATGGCTGTTCATGATCTCAATAAGCTTGTCCGTTTGTGCACAAGGTGATAATTACGAATTGGTTTGGTCTGATGAGTTTGATGGGAATGGTGCTATAGATGCTACAAAATGGCATC
>CAKZKZ010000890.1 GCA_937124495.1 uncultured Dokdonia sp.
CAATGAACATCCTGCTGTCGCCGAAAGTGCGATTGTAGGCTTCCCACACGACATTAAAGGAAATGCATTATACGGCTATGTGATCTTAAAGGAAACAGGTGAAACTCGAAATCATGACAACCTCCGTAAAGAAATCAACCAAATCATCACCGAAAAAATAGGTCCAATCGCCAAACTGGATAAAATCCAATTTACGTCTGGACTCCCCAAAACCCGATCAGGTAAAATCATGCGTCGTATCCTTCGTAAAATTGCATGCGGCCAAAGTGATCAATTAGGTGACATTAGTACGTTATTGAACCCAGAAGTGGTGGAAAAGGTAATTAAGGAAGCTTTGTAAACCCTGATGAAAAGCCCTCATTGCTGAAACGAGTTCAGCACAGGACTAACCTTCTCCCAGAGGGAGAAGGGACTTCAAAAATATAAAACAAGAGCAAGAGTTTCCCCTCTAGAAAGAGGGGAGTAAGGGGTGTGTTATTATGTTACTTATAAACAGACCAAAACCCTACCCCAATCTTCCAACCAAAAATAGAGTACTACTCTAAAATAGAGTGTTACTCTATTTTTTGTTTTCAAATTTGGGGCTTCGGTACAATTTCCGCTTGCGCGAAAATCACTCAGTCGCCTATGTGTAGTACTACATAAAGGACATTGAGTGATTTATAAAGTGCTTCTCGCACTTTATAAATTGTACCGAAATGCCGGCTCGCGATTTCTCAACCCTCTTACGGAAACCCGTAACACTATTCTTTATAGAAAAACGTATCTTCACGGTTCAAGATTTTCACCCCCTAAATTCGAAGTAAAAATGTATTGTAATATAATAGTTGTATAGTAGCTTTATAAAGAGGCAGATATTTTTTGTAATTAGATAACAACGAAATAAAAACTATATTTTAAGAATAATTTCATATATTTGTAATTAGATAACAATAAAATAAATGAAATTACCTCAGCTTGTTCAAATTACTTCTGGAATAAATAATAAACGAAACCCTCAGGGAAGTGTTTACTATTTAGGAGCTAGTGATTTTGTAAGTGCGACACAATTGGATAAGCTCATCACTCCGTCCATTTATTATTCTGAAAAATTAGAAAAACATTTCCTTAAAAAAGGAGATGTTCTTATACTCTCTAAAGGGCATCATGGATTCCCAGCTTTTTTATTTAATGACGAAACCATAAAAGCCGTAGCCTCTTCTGTTTTTTTAGTGTTACGAGAAACCGTAAAAGAGATACTACCTGAATATGTATCTTGGTATATTAATTTAAAAAGTACACAACAGTTTTTGATACGGTTAAGTCGTGGTTCTGCATTACCTGCGATTAATAAGAAAATTGTAGAATCTTTAGATATTCCTGTGATTCCTTTACAACAACAACAACAAATTATAGCCATTAGTAAACTTAAAGAACAGGAGTCTGCACTTGTACAACAGATAGACATCCTTAAATCTTTACAAATAGAAAAAACTCTTAAAGAAACCCTTTTTATATGAGCCCTAAAGTTTCATCGCAAGACATTAATAGTATTGTATGGCAAGCCTGTGACACCTTTAGAGGTGTTATAGATCCTAGTCAGTATAAAGATTACATCCTAGTTATGCTCTTTCTTAAGTATGTGTCAGATGTGTATACAGAAAAACATGAACACTATCTTGAGCAATATAAAGGAGATGTTGCTCGTGCAAATCGAGCCATGCATTTAGAGCGTTTTATTGTGCCAACGCATAGTCATTTTGAAGATTTGTACGATAAACGTAATGAACCTAATATAGGAGAACTAATAGATATTGCACTAGCCGATCTCGAAGAATCCAATAGAGAAAAACTTACGAGTGAAGATGGCGCTGGTATTTTTAGAAATATAAGTTTTAATAGTAGTAATCTAGGAGATAAAAAAGAGAAAAATGCTAGGCTTAAACTCTTATTACAAGATTTTAACAAATTGAATTTAAGACCATCTTCCCTTGGAGGGCAAGATGTACTTGGAGATACCTATGAATTTTTGATTTCAAACTTTGCAAGTGATGCAGGAAAGAAAGCAGGAGAGTTTTATACCCCAAAACAAGTATCTACACTACTGGCAAAATTAACTCGATCAAAACCAGGAGCACGTATTTATGATCCTACTTGTGGCTCTGCTTCTTTATTGATAAAAGCAGGAAAAGAAGTAGGGAGTGATGATTTCTCATTATATGGGCAAGAGGCTAATGGTAGTACTTGGGCACTGGCAGTAATGAATATGTTTTTACACGGTTTTGATAATGCTTCTATACGTTGGGGGGATACCATACGTAACCCTAAACATATAGAAGGAGATCAATTAATGAAGTTTGATACCGTAGTGGCAAATCCTCCTTTTTCTCTGGATAAATGGGGACAAGAAGAAGCAGAAAATGATCGGTATCATCGCTTTACAAGAGGGGTGCCTCCTAAGAGTAAAGGAGATTGGGCATTTATACTACACATGATAGAAAGTGCCTATCAAGACACAGGTATGATAGGTGTTGTGGTACCTCATGGCGTACTCTTTAGAAGTAGTGCAGAAGGACGTATACGTAAAAAAGTAATAGAAGATAATTTACTGGATGCTGTTATCGGATTGCCTGCAAATCTGTTTTTCGGTACAGGGATTCCCGCAGCTATTCTAATTTTTAATAAAGGAAAAGGCAGGCGTAAAAACACATTGTTTATAGATGCAAGCCAAGAATATGCCAGTGGTAAAAATCAAAACGAACTACTGCCTGAACATATTGACCGTATTGTTGATACGTATATACGCTTTCGCGAAAGCGCACTCAACCCTGGTGTCATTGAAGAAAAATATAGTTATGTCGCTACAACTGAAGAACTCGTAGAAAACGAATTTAATCTTAATATACCTCGCTATGTAGACACCTTTGAAGAGGAAGCAGAAATAGATATCACAGCCGTGCAAACAGAGATCGAAACATTAGAAAAAGAATTGAGTGAGGTCAGAAAGAAAATGACACACTATTTAAAAGAATTACAACTATGAGCAATTTGAATTCTTGGATCATTCTTAATGATCATATTTTAAAGAATACGATACAGAAGGTTATAGATGCTACTGGGGTAACCGGAGCGTTTCAAGGCTATTATCTAGAAGATAATCACAACACATATAATGGGTCTGCAAAGCCTATGTATACTACACTAGATGAGTATGAGAAGCAATTTTTGAGTGATACCTACATAAGCCATATACGATATTTTTTTGCATTGTCTAGAGGGGAGAAAACACATCAACTATCTGTAAGTATCAGTGAAAACTCACGAACTCATTTTTTATTTTCTATAGAAGAATTTGCAGAAGAACTTTACATAGAAGATGTGCAGAGTATAGAAGCTTTTGAAAGAGTGAAAGCACTTATCTCCAAAAAATTTACATCAGTCCTAGATGTTATTGAGCGAAACCAACAAGAGATTAATACACATGGAGACCTAGATAAGAGTGTGTTAAAAACTATACAAGAAAAAATACGATTAGATTGGAATTATTATAGTAATCGTATGGAAGGCGGTACACTGACAAAGCCAGAAACAAAACAAGTGATGGCAGGTGTGCAAGTGAGTGCAAAACCGCTAGCGCATGTAAAGGAGATGCAAGGACATGATAAAGCAGTACAGGAGATATTACATATTGCAAAAGGGAATTTACGTATTTCAGAAACACGTATTAAAGGAATGCATCGCCTTATTATGAGTCCAGAAAAGCCAAGAGATGAAGTGAAAATAGGAGTATGGAAAACAGAGAATAATGAAGTAATTAATTACAAAGGAGAGAAACAACTTTTCTTAGGTCATAGTCTAGTACCTGATGAGATTCATAAGATTCTTAATACTGTAAATGCTGGATTGGATGCTTATTTTCATCCTAAGAAAAAAGCGATACACCCATTGCACATGGCTATAGATTTTCACTTAGACTACTTATATATACACCCTTTCTATGACGGCAATGGACGTACAGCTCGTCTGCTTACTAATTTAATTCTGGTAGCCTGTGGCTATCCTCCTATCATCATTACAGACACGACAAAAGAAAAATACTATAATTTGTTATCTGATGTGCAAACCTATGGAGCAGATAAGCAACTTTTTTATGATTTTATGGGAAAACAACTTATAAAAACGCAAGAAATGTTTCTTGAGGCTATTTCAGGTAAAGATATAAGCGAAGAAGACGATCTTGAGAAAAAGATAGCACTATTAGATCAACGAGTACAAGGACTGGATGAACCAGAGCTTACCGTAGAAAAAAACGAAGAAAGCCTCGTCGATTGCTTGTCTAAAGTATATTACCCCTTATTAGAAAAAGTGGATGGTTTGTTGGAAAAACCACGTAAATGGTTTAGAGATCACCATTTCGCCATTG
>CAKZKZ010000891.1 GCA_937124495.1 uncultured Dokdonia sp.
GAGCCAAACCATAGACTCCACCTCGGTATCTATATGGTGATCTACTAATTTGGCTAAGCTCTCGGTAAAACCATCGGGGTCTTCTTTAAGCATTTCAACGGTCGCATCAATAAGCTCTCTCTTGGTGGGAACTGTTTCAAAATCTACTCCGTAAAGCGTTAATAATTCGATAAGAGAATCACTAGCGGTTAGGATCAGATGCCCTATTAAATTAATGGCTTCATTATATTGTTCTTGTGTCATATCTAGCTGTTTTTAGAGTAGGTAAATCCTATACCCAATAGCAGACCCAAACCAAAAATGCTAGTATAAATACCTAACTCTTTTTTAGTAATAAAACCGTAGTCGGGTTTGTCGGGTTTTTCTATTATTGACTCTTTAGGCGAGGTGCGTGTAGCATCCCAATACGCCTCGATTTCTTTTTCATTCTCTTTACTTGGATTCTCTTCGTATTTTTTAAATAAATAGACTAGATGTGTATCACTATCTAGTTTCTTAGGATCTGTTGTATAATTATCTTCTAAAGAAGCTGCTGCTTTTTTACAAGAAGTGCAGCTTTTCTTTTTACAAGAGGAGCAACCTTTCTTTTTAGACTCTCCAAGTTTTGTTTTACAATTCTCACATACTTTCACAGTATCAGCGATAGCGAGAATTGCATTTTTATCTGGATGAATTTTTAGAAGAGCCTTAATAACTTCACCTCCTTTTTCACGAACAAGCTCTTTGATTGCCTCTACTAAATCGTAGGGATCTTCAGGGGACTCAAAACCTTGATCGTATAAAAGCTTTTGAGCTTCCATTATATTATGAAAAACGATATAATCGATCCGGTTCTGTCCTAATGCTGCATATTGGATTTGATTCATAAAATGTATGCGTTTAATTAAAGTCAGTATAGCGCATGTCTAACGCTATACTGACTAAGGTTACAGATAGAAAAATGGGGGAATTAGCGTCTTCTGCGAACCAATTGAGAAGCTGGTTTCTTACGTCTTCTTGAGAGACGTCTTCTACTAGAAGTAGGCTTTCGACGACGACGCGAAGGACGCCTTCTCCTTGGGAGTCCAAGGGCGGTAGGGCGTTTACGTCTTACTAAATCTATTTGTGGAAGTCCTGTGGTTCTCGGAGCGTGAGAGAGTTCCGCTACATTGTGACCACGAAGAAGATTACCAAGATTAGCACGAGCCTTCACGGTAAAGGTAAATACCACTTTGCTATTAGCATTGATCGTAAAACGAAGGGCATCTTGTCCCGTTACGTCCATTTCAAAATTGTCATCGTCAATAAGGGTGTTATTGAAGTTTTGAGGCGAGGTCGCATTACGAGGTTGATACACGCGATTGGTCTGTGTCCCTGAAGCTGTTCTTCTTTGAATACGAAGTACATTATCAAACTGTATAGGAGCGCTTACCGAGTATTTCATCCCTGCAATTTTAAAAGGATGTGCCTTACTCTCTTCGCGCACTTCTTTATGGGAAGATTCCTGAACATTGACAATCACTCCATTGGGTTGCGCCTCTTCCGCATTTGCTCCAAATAAAATAGCGATTGCAGATTCAGCCGAGTTGTTAACAACCTCAATGGTCAAGGTACGGTCATTAGGATTGATCCTTCCGATACTCTGCTTAGTAAATTCATCATAGTCCCCTACACCTCCAATATACCCATCCTCTTCATAAGGATCATCATATTCATCATCATAACCGTCGTATTCTTCTTCCTCATCTTCATATCCTTCTAATCCTGTTTCGTATTCTTCTTCATAGTCCCCTTCGTAAAAGTCATCATAGCGCTCTTCGGCTTCTTCTTCATAACGCATTAAATCATCATTATATGGATTCATAAGTGTTTCTTTTTTTTAGTTTAAAATCGTTGTCTTAAAACAACACTTGTCTAAAGGCTAAAAGCGATTATGCTTTTTTAGCTTTGACTTCTTTGGTTTTTTCTTTTTCTAATTTGTTCGCTTTTGCTTTTGCCATCATCGGAGCAACTAAAAAGGTGCCTAATAATAGTCCTGCAATACCAGCTCCTGCGATAAAGGCAATAGCTTTCATATCAATGTTTGATTCGTGTGCCATCAATTTGTTTTTTTTTATAATGTTAATTCTTGTTTTACTAAGGGGTGATCTTTTTCTTTTTACCCCAGTGCAAGTTGAGATCAAACTTTCTAAATTCCGTGGCGCGACTTTGGTAAAGTGACAAAAGTTTGATTTTTAAAATTCATAAGTCATTATATATAAGTGTTTTATGTAAATATCAAAAGCACTCAAAACGACCAAAGTCTATAAAAAGTCTTTTTTTAAACGGCTTTAAACGCACGTAAATAGCCTGAAATAAGATGAATGATGACCGCATTACGATCTTTATAAATCGGGTTTCCACTAAAATCATGCTCTTGTAAGAGCCTTCGGATTTGCTTAGATTCTTCTTGATCTATAAATCGTTTTACCGCTTTGATATAGCTTTTCTTTGAACATCCTAAAATTTGCTGTTCACGCATATTGACATACACGAAAAAACTCTTTAATACTTGATACCTTTTTTCAGATATTTTGCCAAGAGAAAAAGCCGTAGAAGCTAGCTCATAATGAGCATCTACAATCAATTGTGCAATCCGCACCAGATTGTATTTCGGAATGCGATCCCGATACCGAGTCACATCATCCACCTGATGATGTAGTCTGAGCCACGTACAATTTTGCCACTCTGATGTGGTAATCTTAGCCACTGACTGATGGGTAAGCAGTACATCAATCCCTTTATGGCGAACCGTACATAAAGCCCCGATCATATTCTGTCCTTTAGCCCCTGCCATATAGTGATCGATGTCATCTAAGACCACCATTCCATTTTTATAATGTTTCATGATCTTTTCAATAACCTCACGTTTTTGAGCAGTGTCCATTGGACTGCCGTCAGGGTTAAAGGGGCGTATACGCCTTGCATGAATTTTAGAGAGTGATTGTATGTGATTTGGATCGACCGTCGTAAACTCTGGATAGTCATCATCATTGGTATCAAAAGCGAGTACTTTACGCCCTTTTTTACCAAGGGCTAAATGCTGCCCTATATACTGATAAATCTCTAGTTTATTACGATAGGTTTTTCCTACACCTGTCTCGCCACAAACAAGCATAATCATCGGTTGGCGCTTAGATGTTACTTTCATAGCCTTTATTTTTTAATCATTTTTACTGCTATTATCTTTTAGAAAATGGAATGTATCATCCCTGCCATCCTACTTTTTAAGTGAGATGGAATAGCCTCTTTTTTAAAAAGAGGGGCGCATCTATTTCCTTATAAAGAAATAGATCACTTGCTATTTAGAGTAATAGCTAGGAAGTATCATCGGAGTCTTTGGAATGCTCACCCTCATCTTGTTTTTTAGATGAAGCCATGTTCGCTGTTTTCGGGTTTGAACTAGCAGAAGACCTACGCGCTTGTTTTTGAGATACGTCACTAGGAGTTGCCTCTTCATAGACTAGGCTCATTTCGTTTATTACAGGGTCATTCTCTCCAGAGACAATTGCACGCTCTTCGTAATCTTCTACTACCCTAAAAGGAGTCTGAACTTCTTGTTCTTGTTTCAAAATTTCTTCTTTAAAAACCTCTTCATTGTTAGGAGCTTGTCCAGCCTTTTCTTTAGGCTGCTCTTCTTGTTCTTGTTTCTCTTCTTGTTTTGTATCTGGAAGTTTCGCCTCTCGTACAATTTGAAGAATGCGTCCTTCGAGTGATTTGTTTTCAGCGCGCACTTCCATAACCGTCTGTGCTTTTTTAACAATCACAGATATAATCGCCCCTAAGAGCTGCTGTTCAGGAGTAAGTTGTTTGGTTTTGTTCTTTATGACCTGAGCTAATAATGGAGTTAAAAGCGCTTTATCATCGGCGTCCAAACGAATACGTCTTATATTCTTCTCGTTTTGAGAATCGATCACTTCAACAAGTTCTTCAAATTCAAAGAACTCCTCATGCTTAGTAATCTTTACAAAAAAACCACCTCCAACGGCTAAAAAATTATCTGCCATTCCCAGGAGTGCCTCTGCTGTTTGAGTGGCTTGTTTATCCGAAATTACAGCTGTAGCAGTTTCTTTACCTTGTGAGATTTGTTCCGACTGATCCCCGATATGTTGCTCTGGTGCATCTGCTATGATTTTCTCTGTCTGTTCATGAGCATAAGCTTCTTCAGCAGTTTTGCGAAAGCTAGTTGTATCTGTAGTTCCTTTTGCAGATATATCGGCTATATCTCCTGTTTTAACAGCCGTGTTAAGAGGGCTTTGCTCCTCTGAAATCGGCACTTCTAAAATGTGATCCTCACCTGTATTGGAGAGGGCATCTTGAATTTCTTTTTCTATTTCGTCATCCATTACTTTGTTTTTAATTCTAATAAATAGGTTATTAATGAT
>CAKZKZ010000892.1 GCA_937124495.1 uncultured Dokdonia sp.
GTCTTATGTCTTCTTATGTTGTTGATTCCTTCGTATATCATTACAAAAATCAGTCCTGTGAAGTCGATTCGGTTTGAGTAGGTGTATAGCTGTTAGCTATTAGTCGGTAGCTGTTAGACGGTAGTCGATTGTACGTCCCTGATATAGATTGACTACTCTATGTTATAATGTTCCTTAAATGCGTATTCAGGAAAGATATTTTCTAAATCATATATTTTAAAACATCGCCTTCTTGTTGTGGGGGTGAATCTTACTATTTTTTTTACATCTGAGTTTTCCCTCCTAGAAAGGAGGGCTAGGGAGGTGTTAAAAAACGTGTATTCTATAAATTCATGAAAACACACCCCTTAATCCCCTCTTTCTAGAGAGGAAACTATAGCTCCCTACCCCCCGAAGGGGGAACTGTTATGGTAATTTTTCATTTCGACTTTCAATTTTCAAAATAGAGTAGTACTCTAAAATAGAGCAATACTCTATTTTGGATGTAAGGTTTTGGATACACTGTTGTACAAGATTTCATGATCTCTCCCTTCCGTCTATATCTCGTTCCTCGCTATATCCACCTTCCCTCGCTGAGAGAAGGAGCCTTTTATTTTAGTTTTTTAAGAATGTATTAGTTCTCTCTTTGCACTAGGGAATTAAGGTTACAGATAGGTGAAAACTAAAATAGAGTAATAGGCTAATTTCTATTACTAAACAATTCCTTCTCCCTATGGGAGAAGGCTAGGATGAGGGTTTTTAAAACGAATACCCAAAATAATCAATATCTCTAGCGCACTTTTCAGCTATTAAAGCGTTGCTTCGTTCGGTATAATAATCTTTATAATCCTTTGTTTTGGTTTCATTAATTCTTGGGATTTCTTGAATGGTTATTTGGAGGCGCTCGGCTATTTTTTTTACTTCTTCCGTATAGTTTTCATAGCGATAGATCATTATATTATCTATACTATGCGTGGCATTTTTAAAATAATCTACTTGATTAAAAAGGAAAGAATCATTACCGTCGTCTTGTGTTTTATTGAGTAGAAATTGCTCAAAACGTAGACGTTCTGTTGCTAGATCTTTTGGATCTGATTTATGAAGTAAAGAGTACCAAGAAAGCGCTCTACCCCAAGGATTACGCACGATACTAAATATAAAATAATCAGGATATTCTTTCAATAATTTTCCTTCCATTGTCGAGGCATTGCCATGTTGTGCGATGACATCTACTTGATTAGGAAGTGCTTGTTTTAACAAGGAGGTCATACTAGTCCCTCCAGTTCTGTGTATGTGAATAAAAATGGTTTTACGAGAACGGATGATGATCATATATAGGTAGTAGGCAGTTTATTATAGAGTCTAGTGCTAAATTACGTATTGTTTTAAGACAGTCGCCAATGATTTTTAAATAGAAGGGACAAAATATAAAATAACCCGCTTAAGGGGAGGGTAATTCGCATTTTAACCTGAATGATGTAATAGATATCTAGAATATTATATTGCTAGTTACAAATGATTGTCAGTTGAATATTTTTAGATAAAGATGAACTTTACCTCAATGATTAATACAGTTGTTGTATGTATATAGTTCTACGCTAAATCAATTGCTTAATAATCACTTTACATAAACCCGTAAATACCTCACTTTCATAAAAACAGAATAACCCTTATATTGTACCACCAAAAGGAACCCGTTGTGAGTACAGAAAAAAAACAGATTATTTCCGATATGATTGGCTTAGCAAAAGCAGATAATGTACTACACGAACGTGAGTACGAATTTATCCTTGCCGTAGCCGCCCGTTTAGGACTTTCTAAAACAGAGGTAGATACGATCAATGCCAATCCGTTAAAAATAAGTGTACTCAGCACAGAGTTACAACGTATCACACAGTTTCATAGACTTTTATTATTAATGAACGTCGATCAAGAAACGCATTTTACAGAGCTAGATGCCTTACGTAACTATGGCTTAAAGTTAGGAATTCGTCCAGAGGCTATTGAACAAATTTTAAACGAAATGGAAGATCACGAAAATAAGATGATTCCTTCCACACGCCTCGTTGAAATCTTTAAACGTTTTTATAACTAAACGATGCTATTAGTAATTTTTTAATCAGCTTACCGCTTTTTTGAACCTGTTTTGCTGGCAGGTAAGAGTGTACCAAGTCTATACCTCATAATAAATCTTTTTAAAACCTAAAAATGAGCCTCGTAAGAAGGAACTTTTTATAGGGATTTCCATATCATATACTTCTATTTCATACCTTTAATTGAATATTTCAATTTAAATCCTACCCACCATGAAAAAAAAGTACTTCACCTTTGCACTAAGCTTAGGGATATCGTTTGTAACGATTGCACAGGAACAAACAACACCTTTACGAGAACAACATGTCGAAGTCCAAGAACATGCATATGTGCCTATTTCTAGGGCCGATATGGCTAAAAGCCCTGCATATAATGTACGAAGCAGTGATTTCTTTACAGCACAAGTAAATATAGATGAGAATAGCATGAACATTATGGGAGATGCTGCCAATGAACCTTCTATTGCAGTAGATCCAACTAATCCTGATCGTATTGTGATTGGATGGCGACAATTTGATACCGTAACCAATAACTTCCGTCAGGCGGGATACGGATACTCCTTAGATGGAGGAAACTCATGGACATTTCCAGGCGTGTTAGATCCAGGAGTGTTTAGATCAGATCCTGTATTAGACTTTGATTCGGAAGGAAATTTATATTATAATAGTCTTCGTAATACGTTTGAGTGTGATGTATTTGTCATACGTGATGGAGGTGTGGTTTGGGAAGATCCTGTACCTGCTAATGGAGGTGATAAGCAATGGATGCGTGTAGATCATAATCCAGGAGTTAATAACAATTATGCCCATTGGAATTTATCTTTCACGACTTGTGAGGGTGCTTTCACCAGATCGACTGATGGAAGTGAGAGTTTTGAAACCTGTATCAATGTACCTGCAGATCCATTCTGGGGAACGCTAGCGATCGATAAAGAAAGTACGTTATATCTCACAGGAACTAATGGCGCCGATATTGTCGTATTCCGATCATTCAATGCTAAAGATGCAGGAAGTACGATTGAGTGGGAAGATGTAAGTATCGTCAATCTGGATGGTTTTTTAACTGCAGGCACTCCTGTAAATCCGCAAGGATTATTAGGACAAACATGGATTGATGTCGATATCTCTAATGGTCCAGGAGAAGGTAATGTATATGTAGTTGCTTCTGTCAATAGAAACTCTAATGGTGATCCAGGGGATGTGATGTTTTCTAGAAGTACCGATGGAGGAGTTACGTTTGAAGACCCTATCAAAATCAATACAGATGAAAGTACGACCAATGTTCAATGGTTAGGAACCATGGCAGTAGCACCAAATGGACGTATAGATGTCATTTGGTTAGATACGCGTAATGCTACAGAAGAAAACCCTTTATTTTCTGAGCTTTATTATTCTTTTTCTGATGATCAAGGAACGACGTGGTCTGAAAACCAAAGCATGTCAGCTTCTTTCGATCCTACCATAGGATATCCACAACAAAATAAAATGGGAGATTACTTTGATATGGTTTCAGATAATGAAGGTGCACATGTGGCGTGGGCAAACACCATCAACGGCGGACAAGATGTGTATTACACCCGTATCACACCTGATAGTACATTGAGTGTAGACGAAATCACAGCCAACACAACAGAAATCACAGGGTTTCCCAATCCATTTACAGATGCATTCACATTGTCATTTGATATAAAAAATGAAGGTAAAACAGATGTTGTTGTTTATGATGTATTAGGTCGGGAAGTAGCGATGCTGTTTAGTCAAAAAGCAATAGGAAATCAAACGCTTGTTTGGGGTGCCAAGACAAATCAAGGAACGACGGTTACCGATGGTATTTACTTTATCACCATCACCACAGGAGATCAACGCGAGGTCATGCGAGTGATTAAGCAATAGCTTTGTGTATCATATTATAAAAACTCCATAGTGATCACTATGGAGTTTTTGTTTTTAAGGATATGTTTGCATCCTAATTTATTGCTTTTATTTTGTCACATATAGGTAGCTTCTTTATGAATAATTGTAATACTTAAATAGCATTACATAAAGAAATTATACGTTAAATAACCATAGAAGCTTTTCTTTGTGAAGTGTAATCATTTGATTTTTAGCCGAATAATTTGTATATTTAAGTATGCCTGAGAAGTGTACAGACTATTTAAATGTCCTATGCCCTAGCGGTGCTAATTGTAATGGCATCTGCCAATTTAGGGTGTGCGCAACTTACGATACTGTTCCAGGGTCTATAGATATTAAGAATCTAAAGATCACTTTTGAGGGGCGTACTGCAGCAAATCCTATTGTTGGAGATGCAGGAAATGAAGTTTCTGGTTGTGGGTTTAATTTTAATAATGGTCCTGGTTTTATAGAATATACAGATAAGGCTAATAAAAAGAAAACACTTACAACGGAAAAATATTATGCTGAATTTGAAAGAGTGCAAAGAGCTCTTAATGCCATAGATCGGAGAGAACGTGATCGTATTTTTGCCAAAGGTGATTGTAGTAAATGGACAAAGGCAGAGCGAGATTGGGTCATTAAAAAAACAGCACCAACCTTAGTAGAGGGATGGAAAATTAAATGGGTATGTCAAGCTAATGAACCTGGAAACGTTAAACTTTCTGTAAGTGAATTAGAAATCAACGATAAAAATCCTATAAAAAAATTTAACCTTGATTTTATGATAATAGTTTCTTGTATATGTGGCGGTGTTAGTAATCGAGCTATATTACCTGTCAAACTTGCAGGGCCTTAATGATTAGTCAATAAAATATTAAAAGAAATTTTCATCAATTGAAAAACCATGAGATTGAGATACTTTTTTCAGACACTATTATTTGCTTTTCGCAGATTATTCCTGGGACCCAGTGCTCCTTTAGGCGGTATAGGATTGCCTCCACTTGTCGATGAGGTAGAGGAGTTTGAAGATCGTATTCGTTCTGTATTACCTCCAGAGTGGACGTTAGATAAAATGACTATTCGCCCTTGGTATCAAAATAATGGAAGTGACTCACCACTACCTATAAACCAATGGGATAGATTATGGTCATTACAAGCCCTCTGGCCTGGTCATGAGCCACAACATGTACAAGTACAGCTTTATTTAGTAATCGACACGACGACTATTTCTCTTGATAAAGAAGTTTTAGGAGATTGGAAACGCTTTGCGGTGGTTGCTCAAGATCCAGCTACAATAGGAATTGATGAAACTTTCTTTACCTGGTCTACATTACCTGGTTGGCCAGATGCTAAATCTGAAATTATAAAAGCTATTTCTTAAAGATAGTTAGTCTCCTATATGCAAAAACTCATAGTGATGACTATGGAGCTTTTTGTTTTTATAGGTGTTGTTGTTGAGTATGTCCCTGTCTGTTGGCGAGGCAGCGTTGTAAAAAGTTTATCAATCTGTTACAATGAGTTCTCGACTGCGCTCGAACGGACACTGTTATTTTAGGGAAATCCTCTTTTTTATAGGTGTTGTTGCTGAGTCCGCTTTCGCGAAAGCGTATACAACAAGAAAATAGAGAGAAGTAAATTCCAATAAAAATGCTCCATAGAAAACTAATCCTATGAAGCAATCTCACTAATAAACGTTAATAACCTGAACTATACATTAGAAAATCTATTACATGATTAAACTATTGCAAATACTAACACTATGTTGTATTTTTTATCGTTTAATCCCTCATAACGAAGTTCTAATGCATAATACAGGTTTAAAGAAGTTTTTCTCCCCTTATTTGATAATAAACTTCTTTGTAACGTTGTCTTGATTACTGGTTATTTGCATAAAGTACATCCCTCTTGCTAGTGTACTTGTATTGATTTGTTGGGTTCCATTAAAGTTAGAAAAATCAATTGCACGTACTCGTTTTCCATTGATGTCTGTAATGGTAACTTGTTGTAATTCATTTTCTCCATAATACGTGATCGTCACTTGATCTGTCGCAGGGTTAGGGTAGAGGGTTACGCTTTCGCGAAAGCGTACTCCGTCATCTACACTTAATATATCTCTATCCTGAAAAGCAACCGTAAAGCGCTCTGGTTGTATCCCCTTACTTGCTGTAAATGTATACGCTTCTTCTTTTAGATTTGTAACTGTATTGGTAAGATGATCGATTAAGAAAACGGGTGTGTTTTCTAGGTTCACTCCTTCTAAATGATCGATACTAATGGTATATATTTCTTCTGTCTCTACAGAAGTAGAAAAACCTAGCACAAGTTCTATTGTTGGATCAAAAACTTCACGCCCTTGAATCGCTAAATACTCTCCGTCTAGGTTTGTAAATAAAGAAAGGAACGTGCCTAAACGTTTACTATCATACCCTTGATCATATCCTGAAGTGGCTAGCGGAGTAAATCCAATAGCAGCTTGTGATACCGCTTCATCAAAAGCCGAGGTAGTGATGTTTAACCAAAGTTTGTCTACATTGATAGTTGCATTACGAAAATCATCATTATCTCCAGTCACACGAAGCTCATTCATAAAGAGAGCAGGTGTATTTGCTATCGCTTCTGATTGATTTGCTTTCACACCAAATCCTTGCCCAGAAGCCATAAATTGTCCTGGAGCTGCTCCACCATTTACAGCCGCAACTCCCATCATCGCATTACGCATGGAGATGTCATTCATAGAGAAGTTACTTGTCCCAAAGCCTGGTAAATCTGCAGTAGGAGTTGTAAGATGATCCCAATAATAGACTTCGTTGATGGCTTCATTAATTTCAATGAATGCCGCTACATCAATCGCCGAAGCGTACGGGTTTCCTAGTAGATTATAATTATTAATCGTTTCGGGACCATTATAGGTGATTGGTAGTGAGATGGTTCCTGAGTTTAATGTACCTCGTGTGTAATCTAGGTTATACGACGCATCTGCTGCATCATGTGTAGCTGATGGGAATACCAATTGACCAATTCCTGCTGTAGGCAGTGCTGTACTTCCTGAGATTGGGAGTATATAATCAAGATCATCATCTAAGAAGTTTTCTGCAAACTCAAATTCTGGAAACGCCCCAAAATCTATAGCATACGGTACAAAATTACTAGGAATGATATCAAAAACGGCTCTAGCCGTAGCATATACACCATTTCTAGTTTCTCCACTCATTGGACTACTCAATGCCATAAAATTACGAGCAGCGATAACAGGTGTTGTTTTTGATATGATAATATCTCCATCATTGATGGTTATAGCATCTTCTTCTACTTGCACTACACTTCCTTCATGTTCAACTTGAAGGGTTCCTTCTACTATAATATCATTATAGATTTCAATAAAATCTCCAGCTCTTACAGTAAGTGTAGCTCCTGATACTATTCTAAGGGTACAAGCGATAATATCTCCAGAAATACCCGTATCGTAACTTTGATTAATAGTGGCTTCCATGGTTTCATCTGGAGCCTCATTAGTCCATCCACCAGAAATAGTGTATGATGTAGCTACTCCAGAACAGGTTGGTGTTGCAATAGTAGCAGAACAATCTGCTGTGTAATTAAAGATTTGTGTCCCTATCTCATTAATACAATCGGCATTTACAAAGGCGAGCCCTACAAGTGGATCATAAGGTCC
>CAKZKZ010000893.1 GCA_937124495.1 uncultured Dokdonia sp.
TTTCATTCCCTCTAGAGGAACGATTACTGTCGTTACATTCTAAAGCAGAGCTCATGGTTAAAAGATCTTCAATTGTAATCGCTTCTTTTCGTTTATCAGGATTTTTTACGGGAAGTTTGTGTTGCAAATAATCAAATATTTTGTCGCTTTCAGAGGTGATAAACCCTTTATCTATAGCTATTCCTGTTAATAGCGTTGCCATGGTTTTTGTCGCAGAACGTGTGTTATGCTTAGAATTGATATTATGTCCATTATAATACTTTTCAAATAAAACATTCCCTTTATGGGCTATAACTACACTCGTGATTTGCTCATACTTCCCAGAGTCGACGATACTATCCATTTTTTGAAATAAGGGGACTTGAATGGTATTTGCTTTGTCAAAATTAATTTGAGCGATGGTATGAGTCAATGGAAAAAATAGCAGGGTCAAGAAAAAGAAAACTTTCATAATTTTTGTTTTATTAATTAACAATAGTCATCCACTCCATCTTAAAAATAGAATGAGATGAACATCAATATGATTTAAAATTTAATTTGGTTTTGTGTTGTATGTTGTTAATTTCAAGTTACACTCCTGATAACCATTTTTTAAAATGGGCAACATTAACTTTGTTTATCAAAATGTCGGAATCTGAGTTAGGACTCACGTGTAGTTTAAGTTTTCTGTGAAAATAAATAGAGGCAGACTGTATTGCTTTACGAGCGATAATAAATTGTCTATTGACTCTGAAAAAATCATCTGGATCTAATTGATTTTGAATCTTATCTAAAGTACCGTCCAAATAATATAATTCTCCAGTATGTGTTCTACAATAGACGATCTTATTTTCAATATAGAAATAGGCAATATGTTCTGTAGCAATTGGTAAAATGTTATCTTTTATATAGACTAAAAAACTCTTTTTATATTTTTTTTGAACATCAATTTTTAATTCTTTGATAATACTTATTAGCTGCTCGTTATCAAATGGTTGTCTATTTTTATAAAGCTTATGATACTTTGCAATGGCATTTTTTAGTGCCTTTTTTTCTATAGGTTTTAAAATGTAATCTATACTATTAACTTTAAATGCTTTTAGTGCATACTCGTCATAAGCTGTTGTAAATATAATGGGGAAATTTACGGTTGTTTTTTCAAAAATTTCAAAGGAGTTACCATCTGCTATTTTAATATCAAAAAATGCCAAGTCTGGGCTTTGGTTTTCTGCAATCCATTTTACAGTATCCTTCACAGTTTCTAACACCGTTATTATTTCGATTTCTGCATCTATATCCAATAAAATATCACAAAGGTTTTGCGCTACACTTTGTTCATCTTCAATAATTAATACTCTCATGATATGATAGGGAGTTTAACAGTGAATTTTAGGGAATCTCGTTCAATATTAATATCACTTTCTGTCAATAGTCGATATCTGTTTTTTAAATTTTTTAGCCCAATTCCAAAACTTTCTACACGTTCTTTTTTCTGTATATTGTTAGAAATGCAGACCTTGTTATCTATTATGAAAATGGAAATTTTTAAAGGAGAAGCCTGCGTTATAATATTATGTTGTATAGCGTTTTCTATCAATAACTGAAGTGACATTGGAGGGATTTTAGTGTGCATGTACTTTTTTGGAATATTCATTTCGAATTGTAATTTTTTTCCAAATCGTTTTTGTAATAGATATACATAAGAGTTAATAAAATCTAATTCGTCTTGTAAGAGTACTAGATCTTCTTTTACTGCAGTTAAGGTATAGCGATAGGTCGTGGATATATCTTGTATGAAGTCAAGACCAGTTTCTCTATCTTCATTTCGGACAATGGTGCTTAATGTACTTAAGGTGTTAAAGAAAAAATGAGGACTAATTTGTTCTCGTAATGCTGCTAGTTCTGCTTTGCCTTTTTCTTCTTTGAGTTGAATCAGATTGACTTCCACTATCCTCGCTTTTTCTAATCGTAACAACATATAAGGCGCAACAAAGGCGATTGTTAAGACTAATGAATGATTAATAAAATAGTCTTTTACATACTCTAATGTAAATACGATATTAGGATGTGTTTTTGTTATATACTTAGATATAGCAAGATTGACGTAAAGAAAAATAATCAATAAGACTAGATTGCTTAGAATGATTAGGAACATGTTCTTTTTAGGAATAAAGTAGTTTTTCCACGAATAATTATAGAGCGTAAAAAAGACAAGCATCACCAATTCGGTAATGATACCCACAGAGCCAATTCTTACTACAAACGAATATTGCTCCTTTTCAGCTTCAGTTAAGACCTCTACATTGAATAGTTTATGAAAGTGATTGAACAATCCTACATTCGCCAAAATCGTTACAATGATTGCGAAAAGAATAATAAACCATATATGTTTTGATGTGTTTTGCACGAATTAGATAGTTTGTTTTTGTAAGTTAAAAATAATTTAATTGTTCTTTGTTATTTTTTTTAACCTACGTAATACTGCGAAAGAACGTAAATCAATGTTTGTCATTCCCCAGTTATAATTTCTCATAATTACGACACCATATTCTCCTTCTCGTTGATACATAAAATTTGCAGTATAGCCAGAAACGGAACCTGTGTGACCAGCTGTTGATATGATTGAATCTCTCAAGAGCCGTATTCCCAAGCCATAATTTTGCCACCATGTTTCATCTTCTGGTAATGGTGATTGGTGCATCTGTGCTAAATTGGAGGGATGTACTAAATTTTGAAACCCCATCATGGCACCCATAAATTTTGCCATATCATTTGGTGTTGAATAGATAGCGCCATTAGGTACTTTATAACCTCGTCCAGCATGTTCTTTTTTAGGAATTTCCATATTAATCTCCCCAAAAGGACCACCTTCCATTCCAACAGCTAATTGATCTAGTTTTGAATTTGGCACATTAAAAAATGTAGTAGTCATCCCTAAAGGAATGAAGATATTGTCTTTAACCAATTGGATATATGGTTTTTTAACAGCACGGGAAAGAGCTAGTCCTAGTATTCCATATCCTATATTAGAATAGCTATATTTTTCACCTGGACTACTTTGAAATGATATAGAAGGAATGGCTTTTAATACCTTGTTTTTCCATTCATTTATGGGGCCATCACTCGCATCTTCCATATTGGGTTCTCGATGAAGACCAGATGTATGGCTGGCTAATTGTAAAAATGTAATTTTAGTCATATCAGAATAGCCTATGAGTTCTTTTACTTCTGGTACATACTTTTCTATAGGATCTTCTAACTCAATAATTCCCTCTTCAAGCAATTGCATCATTAAAATCGATGTAAATGTTTTTGTAATAGAACCTATTCTATATATGGTCGTAGTATCTGCTTTTGTTTTTGACGTATTATCAACAAAACCAAAAGCCTTAGACCAAATGATTTTATCTCCTTTTAAAACAGCAGCAGAGATACTTCCATTGATATTATCATCTTCGAGATCTCTTTTAAGTTGGTGCTGAAATTCCTTAAGAATTAATTCTTCAGAAACCACTTCGTCAACGTTTTTGTCTGGCGTAATAGAACAATTAAATTGTATTATTGCGATCATAAAAAGGATGACTTTATTTTTTATACTCATGTTATTTGTTATTAGTGATTTCTAGTAATGTTCCATAGGGAATACCACCTGTATTTTTATTAAAATCTAGCCACTTTTTGAATCCACTGCCGTTCTTGTTTAAAGAGAATAAAACTCCTAGATTGGATGTCCCTCCAAATCGAGTCATACCCCATAGATTATTGTTGAATTCCATCAAATTGCCTTCAGGAAAACGACCATTTTCCTGATTAAAGTCATGGACTTTAGTATAAAGCTCCTCTTTTGGGTGTATATAAAATATAACACCCGCATTATGCTTTCCTTTAGAAGCAGTCATTCCCCACAATGTATTATTGCTTTCCATTAAATCTCCTAATGCTGGGTATATAAAATCATGCATTTTTTTAAAACCTGTACCATCTGTATGGATACTAAAAATACCTCCTTCATTGTGTTTTCCTCCACGTGTTGTCATGCCCCATAATCTATTATTATACACAAGTAAACCGCTTTCAGGTTCTCCTATGCTAATTTCTTTAAAATCATATATCTTTTTAAAATTTGAACCATCAATGTTTATACTAAAAATCACTCCTTTATTCTCTGTTCCACCATGAGAGGTAGTACCCCAAAATTTACCATCATGGAGAAGCAAACTGTTGCGGGGATGACTTCCATCTATTGTTTTAAAATCAAATAGTTTTGTAAAGTTTGTTCCATCTTTATGAATTCTAAATATGACTCCTGAGTTATATGAGCCTCCTTGAGATGTCATACCAAAAAGAGACTCTTTATAGACAACGAGTTCACCTAGGGGGATACTACCGTCTAAACCAATAAACGTATGCACTATTTTGAATCCTGAACCTTTCTTATTCAAAACAAAAATTGCACCGTGACTTTTACCTTTTGAATGATCAGAATGACCCTTTGTCATTCCCCATATTTTAGTGTCTCCCAATGTTAAACTGGCAAATGGATATCCTGTTTTTCCATCAAAATCATGAATTTTTTTGAAATTACTTCCATCAGGATTTATACTAAATATAGTTCCTGAATCGTAAGCTCCTTTTGAAGAGGTAACTCCCCATAATATAGTGCTTTGAGCATTTGAAAAGTCGCTAAAACACAGAATAACTAGAACTAATATAAGTTTTGAATGAATCATCTTAATTTTTGAATAGTTTCTATGGATACCCAATAAATATCTCCTTTTCGATTAAAGAATAAGTATTTGCCATCATGTGATATTCTTGGAGCAAATTCTATAGTTTTGGTATTTATGGTAGTTCCTAGGTTTTTAGCTTTTGACCATGAACCGTCTCCATTTTTAAAACTCACATATAAATCTACAGAACCATATCCATCAGGTCTATTGGAAGAAAAAACAATAAAGCTTTCATCAGGAGCAATTATAGGGTCGTAATCATTGTATTTAGAATTAATAGCATCTCCGAGTACAATTGCCTTTTGATAGCGTCCATTTTTTAATTCGGAATACACAATATTTCCCGAACGATTTGGCCCAGTAGAGAAGAAGAGTGTTCCTTTATTAGAGACTGTAGGAAACCAATCTGCATCTGGCGTATTCACAGCATCTCCAAGATGTTCAGGTTTTCCCCAGCTTTGTCCTTTTCGTTTCACCATCCAAAGATCAATATTTGTAGCTACAGAGTCTTCTGCGTTTACGGGGCGATTAGAACTGTAGTACATGGTTGTATTATCAGGAGAAATGAATGGATCAATTTCTCTATAATTCCCTTCTATATAAGCTGGTTTAGGTTGTGACCACTTATTATTAATACGTTTAGAGACCATAATCGTTCCGCCATGATATTGACGAGATTCTAGGGTGTAATATATTTCATCGCCATTTTGGGAGAACGTAGGGGTATGCACAAAATCTTCAATAGATATAAAATTGCGTGCAAATAACTTGGGAACGGTATCAGGTTTGGTTTGACCCACAAATTCATTGCTAAGTTCATAGGAGGGTACTTTTTTTCTATCGGCTCCTTTTGTGATTAAAAATTCTGCAATTTCTGAATTCTCTTGTCGTATAGCAATGGATAAAGGGGTGTTATCATATTCATTTAGAGCATCAATATTCGTTTTCTTAGTAATTAGTTTCTTTAGGATATCTAGATCATTATTAAGTACTGCTTTATGTAAAGATGAGATTCCAAGGTTTACATCAGCTTTGGCCCTCAAAAGGAGATCTAATAATTCTTGATTGCCAGATCGGACTGCCTCATAAACGGGCGTGAAACCGTCATTATTGACACTGTTTACATCTGCTCCTTTTTCTAAAAGTGTTTTAACCATTTTAAAGCTTCTCCTTTGAGCCGCATAATATATGGGTGTTTCTCCATATTTATTTTTCCCGTTGATTGCTACACCTTTCTGGATTAAAGATTCAAATACTTCTTCTTGATTACAATAAGTGGCAAAATGTAAAAGACTAGATTCATTCTTACTCTTTATATTAATGTCTGTGGTTTGTAATAAAGAATCTAGGGCAGCCATATTCCCTCTACAAGCAAACTCATATATAGTCTGTGCTTGTGCACTGAATACTACAGTTAGCGTTAAAATGATTACATATATTTTTCTCATTGGTTATGATTTTTTATAAGTTGTTTCACATGCTCTAATTGCATATCTTTTTCATTCATCCAATCATCTAGCGTACGTATTATGGGATAATCTGGTATGGTTCCTCTTCCTATATGTACGGATGGGTCTACAGCATTTGTATACTTTTGTAAAGGAATGGTCATGGTTAGGTTAGGTTGAATTTTAGTTGTAGGCATCATACCACTGGTATTTCCTTGATAACCACCACCGGTTTCCTCTCCAACCACTTTTGCTTTTTTATTGTGAGATAGGATGGCTACGACATCTGCACAAGATGACATACAGGCACCATTTGTAAGTAGATATACATTGCCTTTATAGTTTTGTCTAGCAGGTTTTTGAGTTTTATAATAACTAAAAGCTTTACTAAGCCAGCTATGCATGCCTTTCCACTGGTATACATCACCTACTTTTTTTGGCATTTTATAAAAAATGCCATACCAAGTCTTAAAACTCTCTCCCATAAACTTCGTTAACTCAACTGGATGTTCCCAATATTTAAAGGGTTTCTCAAAGAAAAAAGAGGTTAAATATGCAGCATAGCCATCTGTGCCTCCTGTATTACCTCTTACATCAACAATCAAATTTTCTACTTCTTGTTGTTGGAGTTCTTCAAAAGCTGTTTTTATAAATTTTTTAAATTTTTGCTCATTATATTTAATAGTACTATGTGAAAATGTTTTGATGGTTAGGTATCCAATATTATCTTTTATTTCGAATTCTAAAGGAACATTTTCTGTATCATCTATATCAAGAGAAGGAAGTTCGTCACTTGAAATTCCTTCTATGTGATAGGTTTTATTACTTCCATTTTCTTTCACTTCAATACGGTAGGTATTGGATGTGCTGAGTATACTTTGGTACCAAAGCGGGAACGTATGATTCAGTAAAAATGATTTGAGGGTTTGATTATATCCATCTGACGGAATGGCTTCGTATAGCTTATTTAAAACTGCTGCAATTGGCTGATTATTTATAGCTATGACTTCACTCTTAAGTGGTATGGATTGAGCAGTGCTATAATTTTCAGTGATGTATACTTTTTTATTGGAATCAATAAAGATCCCTATAGGAATGAACTTTAAAGCTCCTTCATAATAATTTCTATAAGGATCTGATAAGGTTACTGAGGTATGTAGGCAACCTATTTTAGCAAATAGTGGTTTTAATTTTCTGTAATAGGCTAGTGTCGTTAAAGAATCATTGATACTTTGTAATGTTGTATGAATCAAATCTTCAAATACTTCTTTTGAAGTATATCTATACATGCCTGGATGACTTTCTATAACTTCGTCTAGGGTATTAAGTGTCCATGTCCTTAGACTGTCTGGAGGATATTTTTTTTCAAAATTCTCAGCATTTATCTCTTGACTATATAGTGTCATTGTTGTGAATACAACCAAGAGTATAGATAGGATAACATTCCTTTTCATGTATATGAAATTTAGTTTGGAACAAACATAT
>CAKZKZ010000894.1 GCA_937124495.1 uncultured Dokdonia sp.
GTGCTATTTTTAATATGGGAGTGAATGCACACTTAGTTTTATTAGGAGGGGCTTATATAAAGACGCCTATAGATTTACAGAGTGGTAAGAAGGCCTTTGGTGACAAGAGTTCATTTAATCTTAAAACGCTTTTAGTGAGTTTGCCTAAAATGCTCGGGCCTATGGCGCTGTATGCAATAGGGCACTTTACACTAGGACCTTGGTTAGGATTTGCCTTAGTTGCTATTACAGGCCTTATAGGATTTGCCTTTAGAGATAAAGTATTTAATATGATCATTAAGATCTATAAGAAAGAAAAGTATAAAACATTAGACGCTTACAAACAAACAAAATAAGACTATGATCGAGATACATAATTTATCAAAAAAATATAACGGAGTAAGCGTTCTAAACCTTGAGCGCATCAGCATTCCTAAAGGACAAGCTTTTGGATTGGTAGGAAATAATGGAGCTGGAAAAACAACTTTGTTTAGTAGCTTATTGGATTTAATACAGCCTACAACAGGATATATTAAAAATGGTGGGTTTGAGGTTCATAAAAGTGAAGCGTGGAAAACACATACAGCTTCTTTTATTGATGAGACCTTTTTAATAGGCTATCTGACTCCAGAAGAATATTTTTACTTTATAGGAGATTTACGAGGAGAAAACAAAGCAGACGTCGATACACTTCTTGCTGGATTTGAAGATTTCTTTAATGATGAAATTATAGGGAAGCGTAAATATTTACGAGATCTATCAAAGGGAAATCAAAAAAAGGTAGGTATTGTTGCTACGTTAATAGGAAATCCAGAGGTGATTATATTGGATGAACCTTTTGCAAATTTAGATCCTACGACACAAATACGCTTAAAAGGAATTATAAAAAGTCTTGCATCAAATAAAGATGTAACGGTATTGGTGTCTAGTCATGATTTACAACATGTCACGGAGGTTTGTGAACGTATTGTCGTTTTAGAAAAAGGAGAGCAGGTCAAGGATATTATAACCTCTCCAGAAACACTTAAAGAACTTGAGAATTACTTTTCTGGGGAAGAGGTAATGTAGTTAAAGCTACCATTAAAACCGTTTACTTTTTATGTCTATTCTAAGGTGTAAATAGTATTATATGTATAAGAACGCTATTGCTCTGATGTAGAAATATACAGGTCAATAGCGTTTTTCTTACTAAATTACTTCGATAATGATTTCCAATACACCAACTTTAAGGAGGTAAACCTGCGGTTTTTTCAAAAAGAAGTGTATTTTTACAGGCTTCCATACTAAAAATGGACATTTTCTGTTTTTATCAAAAAACAATGTGAGTTTGAAACTACTTATAAAATATACTTGTTGCACTTTCTTTGCAGTCCTGTTCTTAACAAGCTGCTCTCGTAAAAAAAATTCATTTGTGAGCCGTAATTTTCATGCGGTCACTTCAGAATATAATACGTTGTATAATGGAGAAGTTGCTTTTGAAGAAGGTCGTACATCTTTGATCTCTACTTTTAATGATAATTATTGGGACATTCTTCCTATAGAGCGTATTGCTTTTAAAGAAGAGATATCCATTCGTCTTAATGAAGATGATGGGGATCCTAATTTCTTAAAAGCTGAAGAAAAAGCCATAAAGGCGATACAAAAACACTCCATGAAAATAGATGGAGAAGAATATAATCCTCAAGTAGATGAGGCTTTTATGTTATTAGGAAAATCACGTTATTTTGATCAGCGTTTTGTACCGGCATTAGAAGCTTTTAATTATGTATTGGCTTATTACCCTAAAAGTAATAATATAGCACAAGCTAAAATCTGGAAGCAAAAAGCAAATATTCGTTTAGAGAATAATGAAGTGGCTATTGAAAACTTACTAAAGATTTTTAAGGTAGAGGATAAGTTAAAAGATCAGGATAAAGCTGATGCGTATGCCATGCTTGCACAAGCGTATCTTAATCTAAAACACAAAGACACTGCGCTAATTTATATGAAACAAGCGACAGATCTTACAAGAAGAAATGAAGAACGTGGTCGTTACAATTATATAAAAGGACAATTATATAATAACTTAGGACATAAAGACAGTGCCAACTTATCTTTTCAGGAAGTTATAGATTTAAATAGAAAGATTCCTCGTAAGTATTTGATCAATGCCCATATTGAGCAAGCACGTAATTTTGATTATGAAAACGGAGATCAATTAGTATTATTAGAATTACTTGAAAAGCTTCAGAATAATAGAGAGAATCGCCCTTTCTTAGACAAAATCTATTATGCAAAAGCAGAGTATTTTAAGAAAACAAATCAAATAGACTCTGCGCTCGCAAACTATAATAAGTCATTACGAGAAGATTCTCAAGACAAGTATTTAAATTCTAGAGATTATCTAGCATTAGCTGAGCATAATTTTGACAGTGCTCAATATCAAACAGCAGGCTCTTACTACGATAGTGTGATGGGGGAACTAGATGATCGTACCAGAGAATTCAGAATCATTAGAAAAAAGAGAGAAAACTTAACAGATGTCATTAAGTATGAAGAACTCTCTCAGCGTAATGATAGTATATTACGATTGACATCACTTTCTGAAGAGGAGCAACGTGCTTTTTTTGAAGAATATATTGCAAAAATTAAAGAGAAAGAGCGTCAAGACTCTATAAGTCGTGTTGATGAAATTAGAAACAACGAGTTCTTTAAAAGCAACAAAGATGCTAGTGCTGGTAAAACTACTTCTAATTCAAGAACTGGAATAGGAGAATTTTATTTTTACAATACAACTGCGGTAGCTTATGGAAAGCAAGCTTTTAGAAAGCGTTGGGGTAAGCGGTCTTCAGTAGATGGGTGGCGTGTTTCTGAAAGGCAGACGGTGTCTCTTGGTCAAGGAGGGTTACCTTCTTTAGTAGATGCTGAAGGTGATGACACTTCACTATCAGTAGAGGATTATTTAGCAAAAATTCCTAAAGGAGAAAAAGAATTAGATAGCCTTAAAAAAGAACGTGATTTTTCATATTTCCAATTAGGACTTATTTATAAAGAGAAGTTTAAAGAATATCCACTAGCTTCTAATAGATTAGAAAAGCTGCTAGATTTTGGACCAGAAGAGCAATTAATATTGCCCGCTAAATATAATCTGTACCAAATATATGGTCAGATGGAAGATGAAGGAAAAAGGAATAGTTACAAACAAGACATTACATCTAACTATCCGGATTCTCGTTATGCTTCTATTATCAATAATCCAGATAAAGCCTTAGAGCAAGATGCATCTTCTCCAGAAGCTATTTACAACGGATTGTTTAGAGAGTTCCAGAATCAGCGTTTTGAAACCCTATTGACAAGCCTTGATGAGCGAATAGAACAATTTTATGGTGATCCTTTTCTACCAAAGTTTGAACTACTCAAAGCAACTGCTTTAGGAAGGTATAAAGGATATAAAGCATACAGCGAAGCTTTAAAATATGTAGCACTTACCTATCCTAGAACTGATGAAGGTAAGAATGCACAACAGTTACTTAATAAGGCGATTCCTAAAATGAAATTTAGAAGCTTCGAAGATGAGGCCACTGCGACTAACTGGAAGATGGTATATGCATTTAATAACTCAGACGTACAAAGTGCTACAGTTTTAAAAGATGAGCTAGATGCTGCTTTTGAAACCTTAGGGTATACGAACTATGCTACTTCTCTTGATGTCTATAATGAAAGACAATCTTTTATAGTAGTACATTATTTAAACAGTAAATCACAGGCAGAAGGACTTACAGAATTACTGGCTATAAATAAAGAAATTAAAACACCTATCACAAAAGAGAATACGATTATAGCTTCAGAAAATTATAAACTAATACAACTTCATAAAAACCTCGAAGATTATATACAGCAAGGCACAAAATAACCCTCTATACCCCCCTAAATATGTTTTCAGATAATAAAAAAGGAAAAAATGTAGACCCTAGTAACCAGCAAAATAGAATTAGTCAAGGCACAAAGATTGTAGGGGATATAACATCTCAAGGTGGTTTTAGGATAGATGGAGAAGTAGAAGGAAATATTAATACACCTAACAAAGTTGTTATTGGTAAGACAGGTGTTGTAAAAGGATCTTTAATCTGTAAAGATGCAGATATAGAAGGTCATATAGAGGGCACAATACAAGTAAATAATCTTTTATCTATAAAATCCAGTGCTCTTATAGAAGGGGAGGTTACGGTTGGGAAACTGGCTGTAGACCCAGGCGCTACCTTTAATGCCTCTTGTGATATGAAAGGCAATTTAAAATCGATTGCAAAAAATGGAAAAAAACAAGGAGAAAAAAGCGCTTAAAAATTGGGCTATTTTTTCTGGTATTGGTTTGCAAATGGGTCTTATCATTTTTTTAGGGAATGCTTTAGGATCTTGGATGGACGAAAAATTCGGAAAATCTTTTCTAGAAGATACCATAACAATTATAGCTGTTTTCATAGCTATGTTTGCGGTTGTATATCGTGTAAATAGACTTAACAATAAATGATAAAGCAGCTAGGTCTTTATGTGATAGGTTTTGGACTATTGTCACTGATAGGTTATTACTTACACATATCCTTATTTCCAAAAATAGCGAGTGAAAGCCCTATTTTACTAAGTGAAGTATATGCCTTTTTTAGTATTTTTTCTTTGATACTATGCATACTACTTTTACGACTCTCAAAGACTGAAAAATTTAAAGATCAATTAGGATTTTTATATTTGGCGAGCGTTGCTTTAAAGATAATGCTGTTCTGTTTCACTTTTTATAGACATATTTTTATCAAAGGTTCTTTTACAAGCATGGAGAGTGTTAATTTGTTGATCCCTATGATTTTGTGTATTATTTTGGAAGTATTTTTTATTAGTAAAATACTTAAAAACACAAGCGTTTTAAAAAATACTAAATAAGGTGTTTTAGTCAAAAAATAATACATATCTTTGCGCCGAATTTTAGACCTCATTATTCGGATCATAAAGGAATTATAAAGGAATGAAGGTAATATCAAAAACAATTACATCTTTAAGTCTTATTTTACTTATTTCATGTGCAGCTTTTGCTGGTGGAGATAAAAAAGACGATAAAAATACTCAAGGAGATCCTATAAATACCCCTGAGGAAATTAATGAATATATCCAGCATCACGTTAAGGATTCTCATGACTTTCATATGTTTTCATACTTCTCTGATGGAGAAGAGCATCACGTAGGTTTTCCGCTTCCTGTCATATTATGGGGAGAAAACGGGTTAACAGCTTTTATGTCTTCTGCTTTTCATCACGATGATGATGGAAAAGAAATAGTAGAAAAAGGAGGTAGTCAATTTGTGAGACTACACGGAAAGATTTACGAATTGAATGCAGGAGCAACAAAAGTTGAGATGGATGATGAAACACATCATGCTACAAATGCTTCTACACCCATTGACCTTTCAATTACAAAAAGTGTTTTCGGAATCTTATTAATAGGGTTTCTTATGTTACTTTGGTTTGGAGGATTGGCAAAACAATACAAAAAGAAAGCAATCCCGACAGGTTTTGGAAGAATATTAGAGCCACTTGTTTTGTATGTACGTGACGAAATAGCAAAACCAAACATTGGTCCTAAATACAGAAAGTTTACAGGATATTTAATGACAGTATTCTTCTTTATTTGGATATTAAACTTAATGGGATTAACGCCGTTTGGATTTAATGTAACCGGACAGCTTGCTGTTACTGCAGCACTTGCGTTAATAACATTGGTTGTTTATTTATTTAGTAGTAATGGACATTTCTGGAGTCACCAATTATGGATGCCAGGAGTACCTTATTTTTTACGCCCACTATTAGCATTAATTGAGCTTGCAGGAACACTTATTATTAAGCCGTTTTCATTAATGGTGCGTTTGTTTGCAAACATTACAGCAGGACACATTGTAGTAATGAGTCTTATTGCTATTGGAATTACAATGCAAGAACAAATGACAGCAGTAGGATCAACATTATTATCATTTGTATTATCATTGTTTATTACCCTTATAGAAGTGTTAGTCGCATTTCTACAAGCTTATATATTTACGATGCTTTCAGCTTTATTTATCGGAATGGCGGTAGAAGAGCCTGAGCATCACTAGAAATCGAATTTATTTTTTAACTATATATATTTAAATTATGTCTTTAGCAATTCTTCAAGAAGCCACTTCAGCAGTTCCTATGTTAGTAGGTGCTGGTCTAATCGTAATCGGAGCCGGTATTGGTTTAGGTCAAATCGGTAGAGGTGCAATGGAAGGGATAGCTCGTCAACCAGAAGCATCTGGGAAAATTCAAACTGCAATGATTATTATCGCTGCACTTTTGGAAGGACTTGCATTCGCAGCGATTTTCTTAGGGAAATCGTAAATGAACACCATTTTCCTGCAACGGTTGGTTGCAGGAAAATGTTTTTTCAAATTATAGTTATACAGAACACTACGTAATATGGAACAATTATTAGAAAATTTTTCACTTTGGTTATTTGTTAAACAAACAATACTTTTCCTCGCCTTGATATTTTTAATGGTGAAGTTTGCTTGGAAACCTATTCTTACAGCATTAAACGATCGTGAAGAAAGTATTCAAGGAGCATTAGATGCAGCAGAAGATGCTAAGAAGGAAATGCAAAACCTTCAAGCAGATAATGAAAAGTTAATTAAAGAAGCTCGTGCAGAACGTGAAACTTTACTTAAAGAAGCTCGTGAGATCAAAGCAAAAATGATCGAAGATGCTAAAGGAGAAGCAAAAGCAGAGGCAGACAAAATGATTGCTCAAGCGCAAGCAGCTATTCAAGCAGAACGTAAATCTGCGATTGCAGATCTTAAAGGTCAAGTTGCATCACTTTCTGTAGAGATTGCAGAAAAAGTAGTGAAAAACGAACTTTCAAATAAAGATAAGCAACTAGGTCTTGTAGAAGAGATGTTAGGTCAAGCCACTTTAAACTAAACCACTATGGGTAGCACAAGAGCAGCAGTACGTTATGCAAAAGCAGTCCTAGATCTTTCAAAAGATACTGGTGCTACAGATGCTGTATTGAATGATATGAAATCTATTGTAGCGACTTTAGGTGAAAGTAAAGATCTTCGCCTTGCGTTACAAAGTCCAGTTATAAAAGCAGAAGATAAAAGAGCTGTGTTAAAAGAAGTTTTTAAAGGAACTTCAAAAGAGACTATTGGGCTTATTGATATCTTAGTAGACAACAAGCGTGTTGATATGTTAGGAAACGTAGCAACTAGTTTTGTAACGCTTTATAATAAAAGTCAGGGAGTGCAATTGGCAATAGTAACAACAGCCATTGCATTAACTAAGGAAATAGAAACAAAAGTGTTAGCAAAGGTAACTGAGTTAACAGGGAGTACAAACGTAAAATTAGATAACATCATTGATGAGAGTATCATAGGTGGTTTTATATTACGTGTAGGTGATACGCAGTATAATGCGAGTATTGCTAGCCAGTTAGGCAAATTGAAAAGAGAATTTAGTAATAGTTTATAATAAAACTTTCGCGAAAGCGTAAAACCAATATAAAATGGCAGAAGTTAAACCAGCAGAAGTTTCAGCAATTTTAAAGAAGCAACTTTCAGGCTTTGAAGCAGCAGCATCACTTGATGAAGTAGGAACAGTATTAACCGTGGGTGATGGTATTGCT
>CAKZKZ010000895.1 GCA_937124495.1 uncultured Dokdonia sp.
CTGTAGTAACTGTATGTGATGCCATTATTTTATGATTTTTTTTGAATAATTGAAGGTACAAAAATGATAAGGAAATCTATATCTTGCTTTCGCTTAAAAATAGAATGTATTATAAATAATGTTGTAAAAATACTGCTTTTGTGATATATATAAATCCGTATAAACAGGGTATATTTAAGGGCACGCTTTCGCGAAAGCAAAAAAGTATAAAACCAATAACATTTGTGATGTGAAAAGGAAACTTAAAGCATCACAAGATAATAAAAAAACTATGCCATTAGTAACACCACTGAGTTCAGAACACGACGAAACAACAAAAGAACTTGCCGAATTTTTTAATGAGACTTTAGGATTCTGTCCTAATTCTGTCCTTACTATGCAGCGTCGTCCAGATATTTCTCGTGCGTTCATAAATCTTAATAAAGCCGTTATGGCAAATCAAGGCAATGTTACTTCTGCTCTCAAGCGTATGATTGCTTGGGTATCTAGTAACGCTACAGGATGTAGGTATTGTCAAGCACATGCAATTAGAGCTGCAGAGCGTTATGGTGCAGAACAAGAACAATTAGATAATATTTGGGAATACAGAACACATGCTGCTTTTTCTGATGCAGAAAGAGCTGCGCTAGATTTTTCTTTGGCGGCTAGTCAAGTTCCTAATGCGGTAGATGCTAACATTAAGTCAGCACTTTATAAATACTGGGATGAAGGAGAGATTGTAGAAATGCTCGGTGTTATCTCATTATTTGGATATCTTAATCGTTGGAATGACTCTATGGGTACAACACTAGAAGAAGATGCTATAGATAGCGGAAATCAATATCTAGGAAAACACGGTTTTGAAGTTGGAAAGCATCTATAAAAAGGTTTTCATTTATATTTAAAAGAATAGATATTTTGTGCAAGAAAGATTCGTTAAAACGTACTCTTTCTTGCATTTTTATTTTCAAATAAGACTAAAAACAACATATGTCGATGGCTATTTATTAGCTTTTAGATGTTTAAGTCATAATGTTATGTCAAAAAACCTTATAAACAATACGGTAAAAACGTAATTTTTCCTTATGTTTGAAGCATAATTCTTACTTAATATAGTTTTAAAGGTCTGTAAAAAGCATATTTATAGGATAAAAAACACGAAAATGTTAAAAAATCTATAGATTACTTTTTTAAATGCAAAAAAGACCTATTAAGGCTATATTTACGAGAGATTTTTTGAAATAAACAACATAAAATAATGAAAAAACAATTACTAATTTTTAGTGTTTTTGCTTCTGCTCTTTTTGCATCTTGTAATGATGAAGAAATAATTAGTAGCAGTGATACTAGTACAGACTTAGAAGTAACTATTGAGCAAATAGATTTCAACCCTGAAACAGCTCAACCAGACGGAAGGTTTAATAACACAAGTGAAGGTCTTTATCATGGAGTTTTTGTGACATTAGATACTCAACTTCACGCAAAGGTTTGGATAAACATTAATAATGATGGGCATTATAATGCTACGGTTGTTTCTAATCAAGGCGATAAATTTAGACTTTTAGGACATCCAACGAGTCGTGACGGAACCAAATTTTCTTTTGCAGGAGAAAGAGGTTCTTTTGATTTTGATGTAACTGACTTTGAAAATCCAATAGCTACCAATGTGATTGTAGATGCTAAAGAAGCACACATTGCTGCTTTAAAAGATAGAGAAGGACAACGTGCAGCAGTTATCTTAGGTACATTTGCAACAAATGATGATCCTACTGATGTTATCTCAGGAACTTGGGATTTAATGACAGATGGAACTCCTAATACAGATGCATTTGATTTCCCTTTGTTAACAGAAGTTGTTATTACGGTTACAAATAATGGAAATGTATATTCTGATACAGATTTTGAAACATTTGATTACTCTTGTTTTTTTGGTTTGACAGACATAGCGCCTATATTTTTACATGAAGACCCTATGACAACGCCAAATGGACGTAACGAGTTCTGGGCACAGGATCAATCATTCGTTTTAGGAAATGCGACATTACTATATTGGCTAGGACAAAGTAGCGGACTTGTAGATGCTAACAATCAAATTAGTGGAACGGAAGATTTTGTGAATCATGGTTTCCATAATAATGATTTTGCAGACCCTCCAGCAGCTGTTTGTACATCATTTGATGGGCTGAAAGGAATATGGACTTGGAATGGACGTTCAGGAACTTCAAGTTTTGATGATCCATTTGATGTTGAAATGAGACATTCAGAAAATATTGATTACGAAGCATTTAAACAAATGCTTAAATAATAATTAGAAGTAGAAAAGAGTTTTAACTTTTACAAAAGCATTATAACCTCCATAGTAGTATTATGGAGGTTTTTTTATACAATATTGTGTCAGTTTTATCATAGATTTAAATGAACCTAATAACAGTCTATCAAACTACTTATTTTTCTCCTTTATACTCTGTAATTTCTCACTCTTATTAAAAAGAAAATACCATGAACGCTAAGTTCATACGCGTGAAGGAGCAAAACCCTATATGTTTTTTGAGCTTATCAGGATCTTGTCTTGTGTCAAAATTTGTTGTTTGAGTATCTATTTTAAAAAAATGTTATTATAAAATGTACAATAGACATGAAAACTCCTTTTACGCTTTCAGGAAAATTTGAAATGTCACAAAAAACTTATGATATGAAAGTGAAAAACTATTGTAGTTCTGCTGTTAAGGATTACTCAATAATTAATTTTTGAACGCCTTCTCCTTGAGCCGTTTTAATCTTTAAAATGTATACTCCTGTTGCTAGTTGAGAAGTGTCTATATCTGAATTTGTAGATTCCAGAACCATCTGTCCTAGATAATTATAAATAGATACTTTTTCTAAAGTATCACTACCCTGTAGTTGGATAGTTACTTGATTTGAGGTTGGGTTTGGATAGAGGTTGAATGTTGTGGTAGTGTTCTCTGGAGTGGAGAGAAAAGCACTTAGATCGTAGACTCTGACGTGACCTGAATTATTGCCATTATCATCATTTCCAGTCGCACCTATAGCAACCATATGGCCATCTGCACTTAAACTTATTGACCTACCCGATTGATCAAGAGAAGCTTCTCCATCTATATCATCTCCTATTTGGTTCCATTCACCAGATTCATAAGAAAATATACGAACATGACCTGAGTTTACTCCATTATCATCATTTTCAGTCGCACCTATAGCAATCATGTGACCATCTGCACTCAAGCTTATTGCCCCTCCCGATATATCACCAGAAGCTTCTCCATCTATATTATTTCCTATTTGAGTCCATTCATTAGGTTCATAAGAAAAAACACGGACATGACCGGAGTTTTGTCCATTATCATCATTAAACATTGACCCTATAGCAACAGTGTTACTATCTGCACTTAAACTTACTGATCTCCCGGAAAAATCACCAGATGTTTCTCCATCAATATTATTTCCTATTTGGTTCCATTCACCAGATTCATTAGAAAATATACGGACGTGACCAGACTGTGCTCCGTTCCCGTCATTTCCTATTGCACCTATAGCAACAGTATTACCATCTGCACTTAAACTTATTGACCAACCTGATTGATCAAAAGAAGCTTCTCCAATAATATCATTTCCTATTTGAATCCATTCCCCAGATTCATTAAAAAATATACGCACATAACCAGAGGCATTAAGATTTTCGTTATTACTTACGCCTCCAGCTATAGCAACAAAATTACCATCAGAGGATAAACATATTGAATTACCAGAAAAATCTTCAGAAACTCTTCCATCTATATCACCTCCTATTTGGTTCCATTCCCCAGATTCATTAGAAAAAACACGAACACTTCCAGAATCTGTTCCATTTCCGTCATTCCCTATTGCCCCTATAGCAACAGTATTACCATCTGCACTCAAGCTTATTGACCAACCTGATTGATCAAAAGAGGCTTCTCCATTAATATTATTTCCTATTTGAGTCCATTCCCCAGATTCATTAGAAAAAATACGGACATGACCAGCGTCTTCTCCATTATCATCGTTTCCAGTCGCACCTATTGCAACGGTATTACCATCTGAACTTAAACTTACTGATCTGCCAGAGTTATCACTAGCTGCTAATCCGTCTATATCTTCACCAATCTGAACTTGTCCTATGACCATCATAGGTAACAATAAAAGAAGTAATAATTTCTTCATAAGATAAATTTTAATTTCTAGTATAAATTAAAACAATAAGCTTATTGGTAACACCGATAAAGTATTACTTGCAACTTTTTGGACAACTAACTGGGTGAAATAATCCACATAGTTGATGTCATGTACTTTATTTACAGGAAGTTATAGATGTTAATCGTCTTTACCAAGTTTATCAGGAAAGTCCTTTTTCTCTTGTTCTAATTAGGAGTGAAAAGAGGTTTAAAGCCGTTTCATCTAGGAAATAGACAAGTATACAGGTATATGTTGTGATCAATTAATAAAAAAATCAATCAAAAAGCCGCAAACAGTATATTTAAAAACTTAGGCGCATCAAATATATGACAGTAAAAAGAACATAACATTTATATTTTTAACCAATAACTTTTAGGAAGGTTTCAGCATGAGAAAAAGTACTTACTTTTTCATTTAAAAATTCCGTAAATTCGCACCCTTATTAAAAAGAAAATACCATGAGCGCTAAGTTCACTGAATATAAAGGATTAAACCTTCCAAAAGTAGCCGATGAGGTGCTGGCTTTTTGGAAAGAAAATAACGTGTTTGAAAAGAGTGTCACTACGCGTGAAGGAGCAAAACCCTATGTGTTTTTTGAAGGGCCTCCTTCGGCAAATGGATTACCAGGTGTGCATCACGTACTTGCGAGATCTATAAAAGATATTTTCCCACGTTACAAAACCATGAAAGGCTTTCAAGTAAAGCGTAAAGCCGGATGGGATACCCATGGTCTTCCCGTAGAACTAGGTGTTGAGAAAGAGCTCGGAATTACCAAAGAAGATATCGGTACAAAAATTACAATAGAGGAGTATAACGAGGCTTGTAAAAAAGCAGTAATGCGTTATACAGATATTTGGAATGACCTTACAGAGAAGATGGGTTATTGGGTAGATATGACAGATCCATATATCACCTATAAGTCCAAATATATGGAGACAGTTTGGTGGCTCTTAAAACAAGTATATAATAAAAACTTATTGTATAAAGGATACTCTATCCAGCCATACTCACCAAAGGCAGGAACAGGATTGAGTCAAAATGAACTTAACCAACCAGGGTGTTATCGAGATGTGACCGATACAACGGTTGTCGCTCAATTTAAAATGACAGGAGAAGGCGAAAACCCTCTTGCAAAAGAGCTAGCAGATGGTCAAACTCATTTCTTAGCTTGGACAACCACTCCTTGGACTTTACCTTCTAACACAGCACTTACTGTTGGAAAGAAGATAGATTACGTCCTTGTTGAGACGTATAATCAATATACGTTCGAGCCTATCAAAGTGATTCTGGCAAAAGCATTAGTAGGGAAGCAATTTTCTGGTAAGTTTTATGAAGTTGGGGGTGATACCGCTTTCGCGAAAGCGGACTTAGAAACA
>CAKZKZ010000896.1 GCA_937124495.1 uncultured Dokdonia sp.
GCAGTTCCTATTTCATTACTATCTACATCATCTTGTGCAAATAGTCCCGTAATAGTACATAACGATAACGCACAAACAAGAGCCGTGCGCCTTAAGGTAATTTTCTTCATAGTTTTAAGTAGGTAATTAGTATTAGTCAAAGTAATTTGGGGTTACTATATAATATGTATATAAGTTATTATGATTTGGGCAATGCTAAAATATATAATGCGCTAATCTATATAAAAAAATTAAGTTAAAAGCCCTTGAAATGTTAAAATTGAGTATTTTGGCTTAATTTTTATGCTTTTCATCGATGTTTTTAATAAAAACAAGAAATAGATACGGATATTATTTAACAAATAGGATTGCTCATTTATACAGTACACGGTTTTGAAAATAAGAATATAAAGAGGGTGTATGCAACTATATGCATAGCCTATATATTGCCAACTATAACTTAAAATACACCTAATAATTTATTTCTATCGCACTCATACTTCGACTTCGCTCAGCACAAGTATTTCATTATAAAATAAAACCCTAGTTAAAACTATGCTTTGATTTTCTATTTCATCTGAGTATGTTATAATTCAAATTCTTTTAGTTCTTTTTAAATAATAATTGGTAGAGTACTTCTTAAAACAAAAAACGGCTACCAATTTTGGTAGCCGTTTTTTACTATAGTAGATAAGAACGTTTATTCTCCTCCGTCTTCTCCAGTTTCTAAGTTCTTCATTTCTTCTTCTATCATGGTGTAGAATTGATCGATTTTAGGAAGTACATAAATCTTTGTTCTTCTATTCGTCGATTTATTCTCAGCAGTATCGTTAGGTACTAATGGTACAAACTCACTTCTACCAGCCGCTATTAATTGTGCAGGATTTGCACCAAGCTCTACAAGAGCACGTACAATAGCTGTCGCTCGTTTAGCACTTAAATCCCAGTTATCTAATAATACACCACTTTTATAAGGTACATTATCCGTATGTCCTTCTACTAATGCTTCAAAATCTGGTTTGCCATTAATTACAGTAGCTACTTTACCAAGAATCTCTTTGGCTCTATTTGTGATTTTATAACTTCCTGTTTTAAAGAGTACTTTATCAGAAAGAGATATAAATACAACCCCTTTTTCAACGTTGATCTCAATATCTTGATCGTCAAGCCCAACTTCTTTTTTAAGACTGGTCACTAATGCTAGTGTTACACTATCTTTTTTGGTAAGTGCATCTTGAAGTCTATTGATTTTTAAATCTTTTTCTTTAAGACTTTCTAGAGATTTTTCTAGATTGGTAGCTCCTTGTTGCGTAAGTATTGTTAAATCTTTAGAACTTTGGATAAGCTCATTTTTATCTTTTCTTAATTCTGCAAGGCGTTCTTCAAGAGAAGCAACGCGAGTTGTGGCACTTGCTTTATCTTCTAAACAAGAATTAAGTTTTACAGTAGCAGAGTTTAATAAATCCTGTGTTTCTTGTTGCCTGGCTTCAAGAGCAGCATATTCTTTTTTTGATACACAAGAGGCAAGTAAAAGTAAACTTGCACAACTTGCTAATAGGATACGTTTCATATTCTGGGTATTTCAAGTTATACTCAAAAGTACCAAAAATGCAAATGTTAAAATAGCGATTAACAGTTTTTTATCGTTTTTTTAAAATAGTACGATATGACTTTCTTTTTTTTACGAAATACTCAAAAACAATAGATCTTATTTGATAATAATCATTTGCTTGTTGTGAGGACTTCCTTTTTTTCAGTAAGCCAGGAAGATGTTTATAAAAACTAAAGTGTGCTTTTACGATCGCCCATACGTGTTTGGGGTTGCCTTCCAGTAAAAATTTTAATCCGGCAATACCATCCAGTATGAGTCGCAAAAAAATAACACCTATATATTTTATACCTGCACTATTTTTTACAATGGCAAATAGTGTATTTCTAAAATTGTAGAATGTTTTTTGGGGATTTGCAGCGGCAAGTGTAGCTCCACCTAAATGAAATACTTCACTATCACCTACAGCAACGATACGATGTCCTTTATTTTTAATACGCCAACATAAATCTATTTCTTCTTGATGTGCAAAAAAAACTTCATCAAGACCATGTACCTCCCAATACTGGGTAGACCGTATAAAAAGACAAGCGCCACTTGCCCATTGCACATCAACAGTATCATTATATTGTCCTGCATCTTCTTAGCACACATCAAAAATACGCCCTCTACAGTATGGATACCCTAAACTATCTAAATATCCACCCGCAGCCCCTGCGTATTCAAAATGACTAGGGCGTTTTAGATCCTTTATTTTAGGTTGTGCTGCAGCAATAGAAGGAGTATTTTTAAAAACGGCAAGCATAGGTTCTAACCACCCCTTTTCTACTTGGACATCACTATTGAGTAACACATAGAGATCTGCATCTATATGTTTGAGTGCATCATTATATCCTTTGGCATACCCACCGTTTTCAGTATTTTGAATAATAGTTACCTGTGTTGGAAAGTGCTCTTTACAATACTCTACAGAAGTATCTGTAGAGGCATTATCTGCTACATAAATAGTAGCTAGATGCTCACTATGCTTTACGACGTCTTCTAAAAAACGTTCCAATAAAGCACGTCCATTCCAGTTGAGTATGACGATCGCTGTTTTCACGCTGCAAATAAAAGGGTTTTCCGCTTTCGCGAAAGCATACTATGCCAATTATTATTTAAAAAGAACTAAAAGAATTTGAATTATAGTGTGTTCAGACGAGATAGAAAATCAAAGTTTCATTTTATTTATAATTAGGTAATTCTTTTAAAAAGTGATAACGTTCCTGCTCAAAATCCATAGCACAATAGTAATGTTGTAATCCATTGGTGACCATTAATAGTTCTCCTTTTAATTCCAAATTATAACGTGCTATCTGATCAAACGTAGTTTGCGTGATGGCTACTTTGGGGCGTTTACACTCTATTAGCAGAAAAATACTACCATCCGAATTAAACACAACAACATCATATCGCTTTTTGGTATCGTAGATTTTAATTTCTTTTTCTACGTTAATAAGACTTGTTGGATACCCTTTGGTCTGGATGAGAAATTGTATTACATGTTGCCGCACCCATTCTTCTGGGGTGAGGTGCACAAATTTTTTACGTATGGGGTCAAAAATATACGGTTTGTTTTCGCTATTTTTGAGACGAAAGTCATACGCTGGAAAATCGAGTGCTTGCATGACTGCAAATTACTATTTCTATACTAAAACACCATCGTGCAAAACGCAAAAAATATATTATCAGATCTTCAAAATGGAATCATACATCCCGTCTACTTCTTAAGTGGAGAAGAAGCTTATTTTATAGATGAAATCGCAGACTATATAGAAGATAATATACTGGAAGAGTCAGAAAGAGGATTTAACCAGATGGTTTTGTATGGTCGTGATGTAACGATAGATGATATTGTAGGCAATGCAAAACGATATCCTATGATGGCAGATCGTCAAGTAGTGATCGTAAAAGAAGCACAGGACCTCTCTCGTACAATAGATAAGTTAGCTTCTTACGTAGAAAACCCACAACCCTCTACAGTGCTGGTGATTTGCTATAAGTATAAAAAGCTTGATAAAAGAAAAGGACTTGCTAAAGCCTTGAAAAAAAGTGGTGTTCATTACGAGAATAAGAAGCTTTATGATAATCAAGTAGGTGAGTGGTTGCGAGATCTATTATCCAAAAAAGGATATAAAATGAATCCTAAAGCGGCACATATTCTTGTAGAGTATTTAGGTACAGACCTGAGTAAAGTAAATAATGAAGTCAATAAACTCATGCTTATTCTTCCTCAAGGTAGTGAGATCACTTCTGAGGCTATCGAAGAGAATATCGGAATCAGTAAAGACTTTAATAATTTTGAACTTCGTAAAGCAGTAGGCGAGCGTGATATTGTAAAGGCACAGCGCATTAGTCAATATTTTACACAAAACCCTAAAGACAACCCGTTAGTACTTACTATTTCCTCTTTATATGGTTTTTTCTCTAACCTTCTAAAATACCATGGGCTACCTCAAAAAGATAAAGGCTCTGTCGCTAAAGCATTAGGTGTCAACCCTTATTTTGTAGGTGAGTATACCACAGCTGCACGCCAGTACCCTATGAAGCATGTAAGTGCTGTCATTGCATTATTAAGAGAAGCCGATGTAAAGAGTAAAGGGGTAGGAGCTAGTGCGTTTGCAACACCAGATTTACTTAAAGAATTATTGGTGAAGATTATGGGATAAGCTAGACTTCTTTTAAGCTATACCTGGTATAATACCTGCTACAATCACTTCATGTAATTTATCTAAGGATGTATTTATGTTTTTTCTGAATGCTCTTTTGACAAGTAGCCCTAACATTATTTTTTTGAATATAGAGTTTGCTTCCCAAAATAGTTCTACTGTGAGTTTAGAACTATGTTCAGAGATTGGTTTTATACTAAAGAATTGATATAAAGCATCTACAGGTGGCGGACTTGTTGTATACTCTCCATACACAATCTCATTTGCTTTAGGTAGTTTACTAACCACTTTAAAATTAAAATGTTTCCCTCCAATTACACACATATGTTCTGAATCTAATCGAGTCACTTCCTTCTCATTATAATGTATTTCATCAGCGCTTTCTGCCCATAAATGCCTGTATTTATAGTTGGTAATCACTTCAAGTAATTCCTCATATCTTATGGGATATGCGCGCTCAAATTCTAAATTAGGAGAACGTAATAGTGTGATGAGTTGTCCTTGTTGAAATGGTTGAAGTTTTAGATTCTCTACTGCAATTTCAGAAAATATATAATGTATAGGTTGGTTGTCGTATGTGTTTACGCTTTCGCGAAAGCGGAATAATGAACTTTTATAATCCAATGGCATATGAATCTCTGAAGCGAGATCACTACTCAATAATACATAGTTATCACTTTCTACAGAGTTTTTAAGTAATCGATGTGCTTTAATAACAGATTCACCAAAAGGTTTCCGATTGTTTTGTACTTCTATAAATTGCAAATCGCCTACATGGGCTACAATTTTAAGTTCAAGATTCACAGCACTAGAACATGCCAGACATGGACAAATTCTGTTTTTTTCTAATAGTTTAAGGTGACTATAAAAAGCCGTGTACATCGTTTCAATTTGAGCCAAAAGTTTTTCTTGAGAAAGCACTTGTCCTTCTTTATAAAAAAATAAGGCATCACCTTCTACTTCTGCCAGTTGTAATTGTTGTGTATTGGCTTCTATAAGCACTTCGAGAAGTTCTGCAATGACATGCTGACTATGTTCTGCCTCTGTAGTTTGAACAAATTTTGTAAATCCCGAAATGTCTGGAATAAAAAGTAATGATTTTGCCATATATAAAGAGTTGGAATCAAACGCCGTTTTATACTTTGTCGTAAAAAGTAATGTACGATATCAAAAATGATGTAATTATGTATATCTAATAAATACAAATCATTGATAACAGAATCTAAAGTAAGACATATTTGCTTATTTTTCTTGGATATTAGTATGTAGAAAAAATGACTACTATTAATTTAGTAATACCATGTTGGTCGTAAAAAGGATGTGTGTAAGTGCTACATTCTGATTTGAAAATATAATACAGTATATTCGTTATGCTATTTTTTTAGTATTTTAACTTATAATTACTACCCATTTACTACTTAATTACTTCGTCTATTTATAATTTTGCTTTTTCAAGCTATGATATATTATTTGTCAATAAATTTAGTATAAAATTGATGACAGTATCATAATAATGAATAGCATATTATCAGCTATTATTTAGGGTGTTGCATAGTATCATCTTAAAATATTTTATCTAATTTAAAACGTTGATTCAAGAAAAAATGACGATCCCGTCTATTAAATATACAAAGTGTGGAAATATCAATATTGCTTACCAAGTGGTTGGGTCGGGGCCTATTGACTTGGTATATATCCCAGGCTGGGTATCTAATATTGATTGGATGTGGGCATGCCCAGAATTGGTAGGTTTTTTCAAAGAATTAAGTACAGTAGCAAGAATCATACTTTTTGATAAGAGAGGAACCGGGCTTTCAGACCGAGTCGTTGAGATTTCAACAATGGAAGAACGTATGGAGGATATAAAGGCAGTAATGGATGCTGCTGAATCTGAAAAAGCAATTCTGTTTGGACATTCTGAGGGAGGTAGTGTATCAGCCCTATTTAGTGCAACCTATCCCAATCGAGTTTTGGCATTGATAGCCTTTGGTATTTTTGCAAAACGTCGATACTCAGAAGATTATCCATGGGCGCCAACAGATGCTGAGCGTCAGAAGGTGTATGATATGATTGAAAATAGTTGGGGTAGTGGTAACATGAATTTGGAAGCAGCAGTACCCTCCAAGGCTAATGATCAACAATTTATGAGTTGGTTGGCTAGTTACCTTAGATCTGGAGCTAGCCCTAAAGCAGCATTGCAACTCACCAAAATGAATACAGATGTGGATAT
>CAKZKZ010000897.1 GCA_937124495.1 uncultured Dokdonia sp.
TCCAGATTTTTCAAAAGATAAGGCGAGGTAGTAATTACCTAACATGGTGTCTGGATATTGCTTTCGTGCTAATTGACCCAATTGCTCCATATCTCCCCAATTAGATTTTTTTTGTAATGCCTTTCCTACCGCAACAATATCATTAACCCGTATAGGGTCATCTAGTCCAAAAAGTTGCTTTACAGTAGTGTACTTGTCAATAAGATAATCATACGGAGAGCCATCTAACTTGAGTAGTACTTCTTTGTATTCTTTTTTGCTAATAGGGCGGTATATTGAGAAGATTTCTTCGATAGCTCTAGGAATAGCTCTACCTACAAGTGAGTAGTGTGTGGCTCCTTCAAAATTATCGTAATAATATTTTAGGTTTGTGTTTGAAATGAGTTTTATCTGACTGTTTAATGGCTCGATGGTTTCTCGTAAAACTCTAATATCTTCTGTGGCTGTGGCTAGGTAGTAAAATATTTTTTGTTGTGTCGCCCCTAATCTAGCAACAAGACGTGTTTCCATCTCTGGAGCAAGATCAGGACTTAAAGATATATACCCTTGAAAAAGAGCGGGACTCTTCATGAGATAATAATTCATAAAGTTTGCGGTAAGATCATGACCAACGACTAATCTAAACTGATTAGTACGATATTTTTCATCTAACCAAGGCATTAATTCTAAACCTACAAATTCAAAAAAAGCAGCACCTTCATCTATCGGTAAATAACTTACTTCGTCATAATAGCTGTCACTATCTCTTGTGTCTATTTGATTAATTCCTACAACAATGGCTTCTGGCATTTCCTCCCAATAACTATAGTAATCTACATTACCAGCTACGGGTTCAAATAAGTAATCTCCATCTAATACAACAATAACAGGGTATGTTTTTTCTACATTAGAATCATAATTTCGGGGTAGTTGTATTTTGAGTCGGCGTCCTCCATCTAATTTTATAGAGGAGATTTCTTCATATTGTGTTTGCGCAATACTCGCAAATGAGAGGCATACACATAAAATTGAAAAAAAGATTGATTTCATTAGGGCTGTTTTTTTAATATGTGCCCTAAAATACAAAATTTTATCTGCGACGTATCACAAATACATAAAGAGCAAAGAGTCCGCCTATAATGATATTAAAAATAGTTTGTGTACCCCAAATAATAGAACCAAAAGCGTTTCCATCTGCATCGCTATATCCAAAAAAAGTAAAAACAGCTGCCATGGCTAATGGATAAAGTCCCATACCAGCATTGGTAGCGCTCATAGCAAAAGCACCTATGACAAAAGAAGCAAGAATAACACCTATAGATACATCTTGAAGTCCCGGAACTGTGAACGTCACAATCCAAAACATAGAAATATACATAGCCCAAATAAATAGTGTGTGAAAGATGAACGCTGCATTTTTCTTCATTGATAAAATGCTTTTAACCCCTTCTAAAATGCCTAAACCAAAGGCACGAATTTTAACAATAAATGGATGTGATGATTTTTTAAGGATACGCAATCCTATAATCCCTATGATTAAAAGGACGGCAAGACTTATTATAGAAGGAATAGGGTTTGCTTCTCTTTTAAAATAATCAATAAGTGCTGTAGATTGCAATATAACGGCAGTAATCATAATCAAAAGAAGCATGACAAGATCAGCGATACGCTCTGAAACAATGGTTCCAAACGCTTTTTCAAAAGGAATTTTGTCAGTACGTTGTATAGAAACGGCACGTAATACTTCACCAGAGCGTATGACAAAGGTGTTTGCAAAATAACCCGTCATAACAGCAGCTAAGCTATTGCCCAGTTTGGGTTTGTATCCCATAGGTTCTAACATAAACTTCCAACGATACGCTCTTGAAATATGACTTAAAATCGAAAAAATAAAGGAGATTATAATCCATAATGGATTTGCGTTTTTTATAGCATTCCACAGGTCGACTCTATCTTGTGAACTCATTTTTCCTAGCCAAAACCACATTAAAAAAACTCCCAGTGCAAGTGGGAGTATAATTTTAAGTGCTTTTATAGCTTTTTTATAAGCCACGGGCTTATTTTAATAGGTTTGTGTTTTCATCTGGAAAGCAAAGTGTAGGTTTGAACTTTTTTGCTTCCTCAAAATCCATAAATGCATAAACGATAAGTATTAAGGTATCACCTTTAGATACTTTTCTAGCAGCAGCACCATTTAGTGTGATCTCTCCGCTTTTTCTGGGGCCTGGGATTGCATATGTTTCTAAACGCTCGCCCTTGGTGACATTTACAATTTGCACACGTTCTCCTTCTATGATGTTTGCGGCATCTAGAAGATCTTCGTCTATGGTAATACTTCCTATATAATGTAATTCAGCGCCTGTTACTTTAACACGGTGAATTTTAGATTTTACAACATTTACTAGCATGGGGTAAAGATACGTATTTTAGTTAATAGCCATATTGTCTATGAGGCGTATTTCTCCTGCAAAAGCAGCAATAAAGGCACGGTATTTTTGATGAGTACGCTTTCGCGAAAGCGGTCTCAGGTTCTTTATATTTGAGATTTCAAAATATTCTAAGTTGAGGTGAGG
>CAKZKZ010000898.1 GCA_937124495.1 uncultured Dokdonia sp.
AGTTTGATTTAGATCTTTGGCCCAAAGTATATTATCAGGACAAAGTATGCCACTTTCTAGCCTCAAGTGATAAATGGAAAAAGTCTGAAGAAAAATTCGTGAAAAGTAAAACATTTATATTTAAAAAATAATACTATTCCCAATACAATATAAAATTAATTAATAATCCTTTTTATGTATATACTGAACTTATAAAAGCATCAGAACAAACACAACTACTTTTCTATATAGATTACGGGAAACCGTAATTGCGTATGAATTTAATGAGGTAGGTTTAGTAACAATTATAAATGTTTATATAAAAAATAATTACTCCAGAAACAAAAAAATATGTAAATCAAATAGTTACAGTTAAAAAAGCATATTAAATTAGAGAAAATACACATAACTAATTTCGAATCAAAAAATATAAACTATGAAATATACATTTTGGAATAATAAAGGAGGAACAGGGAAATCAAGTTTAGCTTTTCAAACGATTTCTGAATATGCAATACAAAATCCAACAAAAAGAATTTTAGCAATAGATCTATGTCCTCAAGCAAATCTGTCTGAATTATTTATGGGTGGTCTTTTAAATAATGGTGGACAGAATTTAAATAATTTAACAACTCATTCCCTAACACGAACTATTGGAGGTTATTTTCAAGACAGACTATCTAACCCTTTTAACACACCTAATATTAACCCTACCAATTACATCTCTAACCCAAATAGCGTACACAATATTATTCCAAATAATATTGACTTAATAGCTGGAGACAGAATAGTTGAATTGCAAGCCAATTCAATTAGTGCTCTTTCTATAACTCAAATTCCTGGAGTAGATACATACCTAAAAATTATAGACTGGTTAAACGATTTAATAGGGGCTGCAAATGCTCAAAATAGTTATGATGATATTTTCATCGATACTAATCCAAGTTTTGCTATTTACACTCAAATTGGATTAGCAGCGGCAGATAGAATAATCGCACCAGTAATGGCAGATGATAGTTCAAGACGAGCTTTAAGAAATATTTTCTCTTTAGTCTATGGTATAAATCTACCTTCTGCAATATATAATCACTATGCTTTCAATACTAAATTAGCTAATGGAAATAGAGCCTTACCAAAATTGCATCTTGTAGTAAAGAATAGATTAACTCAGTATATGGGACCTGCTTCTGCTTACGCTTCCGTTTTACAATCAATTGATAGTGATTTAAATTTAGTCTTAATATCTAACCCAAGCTTTTTTACTTTCAACAACTTACCGAATGGATTGGCTAACGTAAGGGATTTTCAAACTACTGGTGTAGTTGCCTTTGCTGAAGCAACTCCTTTTAGTAGGCTAACAACAGGGGTTCACAATATTTTTGGAACAAACACACAAATCCAACAAGCAAATTTGACAAACTGCATCAATTCAATAAATGAAATAGTTGCCAAATTATAAAGCCAGCACATAACAATGCATTAAAAAAACATAGGCTTTTGGGCTTAATCAAAAGGACAGTGTTTATTTACAAGATCACCAACTATAAAATTTATAAGTTAATAATAATCGTTGTCTGTAACTAAAATAAAAGATGGCATCACGATTCATTAATAGTAGCTACATTTCTAATACTAATTATCAAAACAGTCATAAATAGTTTTCTATAAAGTATTCAGCAAAACTGCTTTTTCCATTCTATACCCACCATGAAATTGTCAGGGCTGTCGATTTTTTTATTCCAACAAATTTTCAAAATATTTCGTCAGTTTGTAACTGGTGTCCTACGCTAGAGCGTGGTGCCATCAATAGTGCCCTATCACATGCAATCTACCCACTAAAATATAATCTTATTCTAAGTCATTCGTAAACAAAAACAATAAAATAAAATGCAGTAATACATTCAAATTTTATTATCTTTTTACACGCTACGTTTTATACACAAAACCATTGACATATAAAAAAGAAAATTGAGATTAGAACAAAAAAATAGTGGAGAAAAAAGAACTTTTATTATTCAAGAGAACGGATTAAAAATTTTAGAGAGTAGTTCTTTTGGAAATAGTGGTCGAAATATCCCATTTGAGAAGATTACTAATGAATTTGTTTCTCTTAAATTCAATCCGATTCATTACTTAATAATTATTGTATTAGGAGTTTTAATTATCTTTTCATTCTTAGTCTTAAAGATGTATAATATCGATAATCTAGGGAAAATTTATGGAGCAATTTTAATATTTCTTATAGGTGGAGCTTTTGGAGTTTTTAATTTCAAAATAGCATCAACAGTACTTAGATGTATCGATTATGAAGGAATTGAATTTTATAAAAACGAGCCATCAAAAAAAGAAATGGACACATTTATAGCCGAATTATTCAAGCGTAGAAATATATATTTAGCCAAACGATTTGAAAAAGTAAATCCAAATTTAAATTACGGTTTTCAATATGCAATGTTTTATCATTTACATTCATTAGAAATTATTAACACAGAAAAGCTAGATAATCTGATAGCTAATCTTGATAAAGTATACGAAGGTAATATTATTACATTCAGTAAGAATTAAGTATAGTTCTTAACCCCGCACAACTTTAGAACTACGACAATTCCAAGTCACCCATAAAAACAAACTTAATTCTATATCCATCCTAAAACATAGCCTCTTTTTACACGCTACATTCCATACAAAAGACCATTGGTAGTCATTTAAAAACCTTTGCAAGAATACACCCAAAAAGTAACATTCACAAGTTCTAGTCGTCATACATAAAACTAGAACAATGAATAAGCAACTAACATTCCTTTTAGCCCTTTTCCTTTCTTTTTCGATAAGTGCTCAAAAAGAAACAAAAGAAATTGATCAATTCGTAAATGAATTAGACCAAAAAATCCCTCAATTACTCAATGACTTTTTGGTGCCTGGTACCGCCATCGCCATTATAGAAAATGGCGAAATCATCCTACAAAAAGGCTATGGCTATTCCAATATAGATAAAGGGATGAAAGTCACAAATACAACAGGTTTTAATATTGGATCTATTTCCAAAACGGTTGCTGCTTGGGGAGTGATGAAACTGGTCCAAGAAGGTAAAATTGACCTTGATGCACCCGCTGAAAAATACCTCACGAGATGGCATGTGCCAACCTCTGAATTTGATACAGATAAAGTAACCATTAGAAGACTTTTAAGTCATACAGCTGGATTATCATTACATGGATATCCAGGGTGGTCTCCAAAAGATGATTTACCTACTATTGAAGAATCTTTAGATGGAAAAAATAACGGACCTGGACGCGTTGAGATCATTATGGAACCAGGAACCAAATGGAAATATTCAGGAGGTGGTTTTTCTATGCTACAATTAATCATTGAAGAAGTGACCAAGCAAAAATTTGAAGAGTATATGCAATCAGAAATATTAAATCCTCTAGGAATGACCGCTAGTAGTTATACCATAGACAAAAAAATAGTGAAAGCATCATCTCTTGAGCATAATGGTTTTGGAGAAGTCATTGATTTTGAATTATTCACTGCGCAAGCAGCTGCAGGATTACATACCACAATTAATGATTTTACAAAATTTGCACAAGCAAGTCTGTATGCTAATAAAAAAGAGCAACAGCACATTTTATCGGCGTCTTATCTACAACAAATGATGGAGCCTGCACCAGCATCAAATGGAAGCTATGGTTTGGGATATCAGATTGAGTCAATTGAAGGAACCTCCATGACGTTAGCTGGACATGGTGGAGCTAATTCAGGATGGCATGCCTTTTTCCGTGTAAATCCAGTAACGAATGATGGTATTATTATGATGACAAATGGAGGAGCTGGCCATACTATATATCGTCAAGTATATTGCGATTGGGTGTATTGGAAAACAGGAGAATCTATGGGAAACCGTTGTAATATAGTCCCTTCTATTGCCAACAAATTAAAAAATAGTATCGACACTCATGGTATTGATAAAATTCAATCTCAATATCTAGACTTAAAAAAGAAGGATGCCAATAAATATAATTTTTCAGAGGATCAATTAAATCAACTAGGGTATCATTATTTAGGCAATGACAACGTTGACTTTGCTGTTACTATATTTAAAATAAATCTTGATGCCTTTCCTACATCTTCTAATGTGTATGATAGCTATGGAGAAGCACTGTTAAAACGTGGTGAGAAAGAAAAGGCCATTGAGAATTATCTAAAATCAGTAGAACTGAATCCAGCCAATGAAGGAGGTATTAAAGTATTGAAAGACTTAGGAGTAGATACAAAAGGCTTATTCAAGGAGGTTATTATTGATGAAACCATTTTACAGCGTTATACAGGTAACTATGAACTGGCTCCAGGATTTGTGATTACTGTTTCTAGAAATGGACGTCAGATGAAAGCCCAAGCGACTGGTCAAGGTGAATTCGAAATTTATCCTAGATCTGAAAATGTCTTTTATTTGAAAGTCGTGGAAGCTCAAGTTACTTTCAATATAAATGAAAATAAGGAGGTAGTAAGTATGACATTACTACAGGGC
>CAKZKZ010000899.1 GCA_937124495.1 uncultured Dokdonia sp.
TGTAGCTCTGAAGCTGTAAACTCTCTTGAATCTGATAAATATGATTTAGTTTTTTCTGATTATAATATGCCTATTTTATTTACAGAAGTTGGCTATCGTAGTGATGAAGCAGCGACTATAGCTCCTTGGGAATGGGGAGCGATGACGGGAGCTCTTACAAAGAAAAAATCAAATCAAACGCAACAATTAGCCTACGAGGCTATGTTTCAAAAACTGTGGGATGAGCCTTGGTTTGCTGGCTGTTATATCTGGCAATGGCACACGGGATCAACACAAGAAGGTGCTGAGAATAATGTAGACTTTACGCCACGTTTTAAACCCGCAGAAAATACCATTACGCGATGGTATGGTACAGTAGGAGAAAAAACAATAAAGCCTTAATATGATGCTATTTTAGTTATCTTTGCACGCTGAAAATGGAATTATGTAGTATACGCTTTCGCGAAAGCGCACACACATGCAACATATAATTATCTGAATTACTTATTATGAAAGCAGGAATCGTAGGATTACCTAATGTTGGGAAATCAACGTTGTTTAATTGTTTATCTAATGCAAAAGCACAAAGCGCCAATTTTCCGTTTTGTACGATTGAGCCTAATATTGGAGTGGTGAATGTACCAGATCCACGTCTTGAAAAATTAGAAGAATTGGTGAATCCAGAACGTGTCGTACCAGCAACGGTAGATATTGTGGATATTGCAGGACTTGTAAAAGGAGCGAGTAAAGGAGAAGCATTAGCAAATCAGTTTCTTGGAAATATCCGCGAGACCGATGCCATTCTTCATGTATTACGTTGTTTTGATAATGAGAATATTGTTCATGTAGATGGAAGTGTAGATCCCATACGTGATAAAGAAACTATTGATATCGAGTTACAATTAAAAGATCTTGATACGGTAGATAAGAAATTAGAAAAAGTAAAGAGAACAGCTAGAACTGGAAATAAAGAAGCACAAGCAGAAGAGGTTATTCTTCTTAAACTTAAAGAAGGTTTGGAAGCGGGTATTTCTGTACGTGCTATAGATATAAGTGATGATGATCGAACTGAGTATGTAAAGCCACTACAATTTATTACAGATAAGCCTGTGATGTATGTATGTAATGTAGATGAGAATAGTGCAGTTGATGGGAATGCTTATGTAGATCTTGTAAGAGAAAATGTAAAGGATGAAAATGCAGAAGTATTAGTACTCGCTGTAGGTACCGAAGCAGATATCACAGAGTTAGATGACTATGAAGAACGCCAAATGTTTTTGGCAGATATAGGTTTGGATGAACCTGGAAGTGCAAAATTAATACGTAGTGCTTATAAGTTATTAAATCAGCAAACGTATTTTACAGCAGGTGTAAAGGAAGTTCGTGCTTGGACTATTACGATAGGATCAACAGGACCACAAGCAGCTGGTGTGATTCATACAGATTTTGAAAAAGGATTTATCCGTGCTGAGGTGATTAAGTACAATGACTTTGTGGAGTACGGAAGTGAAGCTAAAGTAAAAGAAGCAGGAAAATTAAGTGTAGAAGGAAAAGGATATATTGTTAATGATGGCGATGTGATGCATTTCCTTTTTAATGTGTAATTTTCTCATGCGACATATAAAAAAAGCCAGAACGAACGTTCTGGCTTTTTTTATGACTACCTATCTGATTATAGAAAGTTTTGCATTTGCTCGTATACAGTTATTACTATATAGATGGCTGCAAGTAGAAAAAGAAAAACTTGCTTATTCTTGTCCTTTACAGAAAGGGCTAATAATAATGGAACAACTCCCCAGACAATAGAAAATAGTGCATTAGAATATCTGAATAGATCTGATGAGAAATAATCAATATTTATTTTTGAAAGTACGAAGTAAAAGAGTCTAGAAAAAACAATCCAAATGATCACAAATATGACCAAGTTATCATTGCCTTGCGATGCTTTTTGAATCATCTGTCCATTTTCAAATCTGTCCATATCTTTTTATTTTATAGTTAGTTTATACTATAATACAACTTATAATTTAGAAATAAGATCGTACATCCCGTATCGTTCTTGTTTTAATCTGGATTATGAATTAGAACTTCGTGATGAGGTATGCATATGCAATAAAATATGACATTTTATGAGTTTCAGTATAGTATCGTTATGGTTAAACTTAAAAATGTAACGTAGTGATATATTTTGCAATGTATTCAGAGTGTAATGGATTTTCTAATGCATAATACGGGTTTATGGCATCAAGAGATATATCATTTGGATGCAATTTGTAAAGTTGTAACTGACTATTATTTATAAATCAAGTTAAAAATAACCTGTCAAACTCCCTTTTCTAGTCACAAAATTCTGTACCTTTACGCCCCGTAAACGAACTATAGATTTCCATTAATGGCAGCTACAAAATACATCTTCGTAACGGGCGGAGTATCATCTTCTTTGGGTAAAGGTATTATTGCCGCATCCCTAGCAAAACTCCTACAGGCTCGCGGTCACAGAGTCACAATTCAGAAATTAGATCCGTATATTAATATAGATCCAGGAACCCTTAATCCTTATGAGCATGGGGAGTGTTATGTAACAGATGACGGTGCAGAAACCGATCTTGACCTTGGTCATTATGAACGTTTTTTAAATGTCCCAACCTCACAGGCTAATAATGTAACGACAGGACGTATCTATCAAAGTGTGATAGATAAAGAACGTAGAGGAGAGTTTTTAGGAAAAACGGTACAGGTTATCCCTCATATTACCAATGAGATCAAAGAACGTATTCAAATTTTAGGAAAGAGTGGCGATTATGATATTGTCATTACTGAGATAGGAGGAACGGTTGGAGATATAGAGTCATTACCGTATATAGAATCTATTCGTCAATTAAAGTGGGAGTTAGGAAAGCAAAATTCCCTTGTTATACACTTAACGCTTGTCCCTTACCTTGCTGCTGCAGGAGAATTGAAGACGAAGCCTACGCAACACAGTGTAAAAACATTGATGGAGAGTGGTATTCAAGCAGATATATTAGTATGTCGTACAGAACATAAACTCAATGATGAGTTACGCTCAAAACTAGCTCGTTTTTGTAATGTAGAGCGAGAAGCTGTAATTGAGTCTATAGATGCAAGTACGATTTATGATGTACCTAATCTCATGTTGGAAGAAGGGTTAGATAAGATAGTTCTTAAGAATTTAGATTTAGACGATACGACAGTCCCTACGTTAACGCGTTGGAACGAATTTTTGACAAAGCATAAAAACCCAAAATCGGAAGTAACGATTGGTCTTATTGGTAAATATGTAGAACTTCAAGATTCATATAAATCCATACTAGAAGCTTTTATTCATGCCGGTGCAGAAAACGAAGTAAAAGTAAAAGTAGAAAGTATTCACAGTGAATTTATCACTGATGAGGTGATCAAGCATAAAATTTCAAAACTAGACGGTGTTCTAGTGGCTCCAGGTTTTGGAGAGCGAGGCATTGAAGGTAAAATCAAAGCAGTACAATATGCTCGTGAGCATAAGATTCCATTTTTAGGGATTTGTTTAGGAATGCAAATGGCAGTGATAGAGTATGGTAGGAATGTGTGCGCTTTCGCGAAAGCGAACTCTACCGAAATGGATGCTGATACTCCACATCCAGTCATAGATTTGATGGAAGAACAAAAAAGCATTACCGATATGGGCGGAACCATGCGTCTAGGGGCATGGGAATGTGCACTAGCTGAAGATAGTATCGTAAGAACGGTTTATGGTAAAGATGTGATTAAAGAACGCCACCGTCATCGCTATGAATTTAATGATGCGTATAGAAGTCAATTGGAAGCTGCGGGAATGAAAATTACAGGAACAAATCCAGATACGGGTCTCGTAGAAATTATTGAGTTACCAGATCATCCATGGTTTGTAGGAGTACAATATCATCCAGAATAT
>CAKZKZ010000900.1 GCA_937124495.1 uncultured Dokdonia sp.
ACTGATACACTTTTTGGAGGTGGTGACGCAAGAGAAAAAACAGATTACCCATTCTTAGATGCTTAATTATGAAAATAGAAGAATTATGTCCAGATGGTAATTTTAGTTGTTGGGATCATGAAACGCTGGCTACATTGCAAAAAGGGAATTATACAACACAAGTAGGTGAACAACTGATTTTTGAAAATGCTGATTTAAAGGTATGGACAATCAAATTATTAGCAAATAGTAGCCTTCCATTTCATAAACATACGACTAATTATAACTGGACGGCGATGACTGATGGTTCAGCAATATCACATTATCAAACGGGGCGTATTATCCAGTTAAGTTATACAAAAGGAGATCTGTCGTATTATGACCACGACACGAAAGGTAGTTTTGTTCATAATCTGAAAAACATAGGTAATAAACCTTTAGAATTTATCACTATCGAATATAAGAAATAATGATTCTAAATTTCATTACGACATGGAAAGAGAGTCAGTTTTTTAATACAAAAAAATAATAATTATACTCCTTAGCAATTGATCATTGGTTATTTGCCTAGGGATATCTCTAAAGTTATATATAGCCTTGAGTAAAGGTTCTAAAATAAAGCGTTGGCCATGAAAACAATCACGGTCAACGCTTTTTTAAAAGTGGTGCTTAGCCTTAGTTATATTGTTTCATCTCATTCAATGGTTCTAGGATCTCATAGTTTTTCCAAGTAGTATCGTTATACTCCGTAAGCTTCTCAATAGGAGCATATTGCTTTTCAGAAATAGCTATATAATCTATGTCTGTAAGTGGCGTATCTGAAATAAAGAATAACTCTATTTTTTCATTCAAAACTTGTGTCGTTTTGACGTTAAATTTCATTTTGTGTTTTGTTGTATTTTCAACTAGTTTGATAGGACGGTTTACATAGATTTCTCTTTGTTGTTCTTCTTTGATATAGGATGTTACATACGTTCCATCACCTGTTTTTCGAGTGGTTAATGTGCCTTGGTACCCTGTCTCTGTGTATTTGAAACCAAGAAGCCATTTAAAATTGAAATTACGCCCTCTTTTACCATCAGCATAGGTGTAATCAACCTTAAGGACCGCAAAGTCTGAATCATTAATAAGCATGGTTCCTTTGTATTTTCCTTTACGCTTTTTTGACTCAAATCGTACTTTATATATTCGGTCATCTTCAGTATCCCAAACTTCTTCTAGAAAGTAATCGTATCGGTTTTGTGTTGTAATAAAATCAAAGTTTGAAAACTCACTAAAGAAGTTATTACTATGAACAAGATAGTCAATGTCTTGTTTTGAAAATTTGGTTTGAATTTTATCAGCAAGACTATCATGCGTTTTGACTATTTCTTTTAAGGAAAGAGAATCTTCAATTTTAAACCATCCGGTTTTTACTTTATACGTTTTGGTGCTATCTCCTAGAACACTATTTATTTTGGCCATCGCTTCGTCACTCACATCTTCTTGGTTTTTTCCATCTGAAAGCTCTGTAGCTTTAATGATGTCAAGTTTCGTTTTTGCACTATCGTTCGTATAATAATCAGCTAAAATTTCTGAGTAATTTGCATTTATATTGATATTTGTTTCGGCTAGTCTTTTATTGGCTTCGGCTAATTCCTTCCTTGAAAGTTTTGTGTCTTTTTTAAATTTTATCTCTAGCCCTTTTGATTGTGTCTTACCGCTTTTTCTGCTAAATACGCGTTGCTTTCTATTGTTGTAACTATAATTTTTCACTCTATTATGGTACATTCTAGTCATAATGGTATCGATTGAGATTCGCTTGTTATTTAAATATACGGTACTCAATGTATTGACAGAAGGGGATAAAGTAATGGGCGCTTTCGCGAAAGCGTACTCTTCATACGTTAATGTGATAGCATCATACCCTAGTGAGGAAATCTGAATATCATTTTTGAGCCTTAATTGTTTTTCAGAAATTGAAAAATAGCCTTCTTCATTGGATATTGTGCCTGTATTCTCTCCATATTCAATAGTAGCAAAAGGAATAGGAAGTCCGTTTTCTGCTTCTACTAATTGAATGGTTTTTGATTGTGCGTGTAGTTGCACCGTAAAAATGAGGAGTGCTAGTGTTTTTACGATGGTTCTTGATAATGTATGCATACGTTTGATGATTTTAATTCAGAAATATGGATGTGATGAATGTTCTCTATATTCATGAAGACGCACGTATTCTGAAGATAGTTGCCTAAGGTTTAGATCTTTTATATAGTTTTTCTGTCAGATGCTCTGCTTCTCTTTATTAGACAGATGTAATTATAGAGGTTTGTTAAGTAAATAATGGAAGGGAGTAGTTATGGTGTAAATAGGAGTGATGCCTTCTTAAATTATTATACATTAATTTCTAATGATCCTCTTGAATTTGCTAAAGTTTCAATCTATAAAGATCATATGTATTATTTAACATGATATGAGGCATTACAACTTCTGTTCTATTATAGACATATAGTTAAAGTAATAGAATTATAGTAACCATTCGCTTTGAATTGATGAAAAATGATTAATTTTATGCTTTATGTAAAATCTATAATGCAACAACCTCTAGTAAAACATATTTCTACTTTTTTGTTTTTGGTTGCTTTTCTTATACCAAGGATTGCAGATTTACATGCATTTGATCACTTATCAGGCAATGACGACTCTATTTCTTGTGAACTTTGTGATATAACATCACATACACAACAATTAGATTTGTTCATAGGAGATACTTCTTACATTGAGGAACAACCTTTGAACATGCCGAGTCCTTATGTGACGTATAGTTTCTATAACAGTCCACTTGCTAAAATTGTTTCTCCAACTACTGTGTATAACAAACCCCCACCTTTCTTATTCCTAGGGTAATTGCGGGTTTTCATTGAGAAATACGATTTCAGATACATTATAATAAGCACTTTGATCAGGATTACACTTTTGTAAATACGATCATAGATTTGCGTTCACACTCATAGGTACATCTGTTATTATCCTTTTGTTTATTGATTAGGAAATCTCCCTTTTCTACAACATCCTTTATTTAATTTTCAAATTTCGATAATGAAAAAACTACCAGTAACTGTACTTAGCGGTTTCTTGGACACCACAGATCATAAAAGGATTGCCTAAAGGAGAAGTAACTATAAAATTGGAACTTATAGATGCTAATGGTCGTCTTATCGTAGGATCATTTAATGAAGTGAAGCGAACGGTGATACTTAAAGAATAATTACGGAAACATCATTTTAGAATTAAAAAGAATAGTATGAAATCAAAATTAATAGATAGAATAGCTATCATTAGCGCTCTTTGTTGTGCTTTGCACTGTACCCTTTTACCTGTATTATTTGGCCTGACGACTTGGGCAGGCTTAGCTATATTTGAAAACCCTT
>CAKZKZ010000901.1 GCA_937124495.1 uncultured Dokdonia sp.
CTGGTATCTCTGATTCTTCTGGAAACGGTATTCCATTATGGTTGAATGATGAAAATGAAAATTTTGGAGAGCCTCTACTCATTGATAGTGAAAACGATTCTATTGATGCCTTAGAGATATATGATTTTAATAATGACGGAAAGATGGACTTTATAATTGGTTCTAATACAGGTGCTATATCTTGGTTTCAAAACAATTTACCTCTTTCTATTGAAGACAATTTTATAGATACAGTACGTATCGCTCCTAATCCATCTCAAGGACTATATACTATTACTAATACTCAAAACATTCAGTTATATACAGTACAGGTATATAATGCACTAGGTCAAAAAGTAGCTACAATACAAAATAGCACTACGATAGATTTATCTGCACAATCTAGTGGTATCTATTTTGCTAAAATTGAAGATCAAACAAGCAGCAACATAACTAGCAAAAAGCTTATCAAATTATAATATTAATTATAGCTAGTATGCTTTTGCACTTCTGCTAAGCTCTGGATAAACTTCTATTCATGAGATATATGCTTTCGCGAAAGCGTACTAGTCAATAATAGATTCATAAATCGCTTCTTGAATTCTTGTACGCAGTCCTGATTTGATTAGCTTACGATTATCCATTGTAGGGAAGGTACGATTAGATAAAAACACATAGACGAGATCTTGCTCTGGATCTGCCCACGTATAGGTTCCTGTAAAGCCACTATGCCCAAAACTAGTCATAGAGACACATCCGCATGTAGGACCACTTCCAGAGAGTTGAGGCTTATCAAAACCTACTCCTCGTCGTACGTTTTTATCACAATACGTACAGGTATTAAATTCATCTAGTGTTTCTTTAGAGATATATCGTTTCCCGCCATAATAACCGTTTTGGAGATACATCTGCATTAGTTTTGCAACATCATTTGCATTACTAAATAAACCTGCATGCCCCCCTATATTACTTTGCATGGCTGCACCCATATCATGAACGTACCCTTGTACTTTTTGGTTGCGCCAATAGGTATCATTCTCTGAAGGAACAATTGATTTTTTAGAAAGTCTATCTAAAGGTTTATACCCCGTTCTATTAGCTCCCAAAGCTTTATAAAATCGTTCTGATGTGATTTTATTTAAATCCTTACCGTAATAATCTTCTAAGAACTTCTTCATAAGATAGTAGGGTAAATCACTATACTTATAGGAAAGCCTGTCTCTCAAATCACTCTCTCCAATACGTTTTATAATAGAATCTGAGTAATCACTTCGCAGGTACATCTCATCTGCTATTTTGATATTAAACTCTTTTGAATACGCAGAGCGATAATATTCTTTAGATGGTTTATTGGTAACCGTATCCATCGTAGCAAGATAGAAAGGAATCCAAGCTTTAAAACGTGCATAGTGTGATAATGCTTTTCGTAAAGTGATATTAGACTTATTTGTGCCTTTTAATTCGGGTATCAACTTTCCTAAGGTATCATCTAGCGAAATTGAACCTTGACTTCGTAACTCCATTAATAATGGAAGTGAGGCCAATATTTTGGTCATAGAAGCCACATCATATACATCTTCTGGTTGTACTCTACGTTTTTTAGTATAGGTATGGTATCCGAAACTCTTATTGTAAATCACTTTTCCTTTACGTGCAATAAGCACTTGCGCTCCTGGCATCATTGCTTGTGTAATCCCAGAACGAACGAGAGGATCTATTTTTTTATATAAACTATCAGAACTTATACCTACTTCTTCTGGAATACCGTACGAAAGTCTACGTAAGGTACCAGATTCAAAACCCGAGCCTAAAGGGGTGTCTTTTAAAGAAACTGGAAGTTTCCCTTTACTTGGAATGGCACCAAAAATAAGTTGTGCACTTTTTTCTTGTGCTATTTTACTATTCTGATAACTATGGATAACACCTTCTATATTGGTAGTAGAAAGCAAATCTAACATTGCATACGGACGTACAAAAAGATCCAATACGAGATCATTTGTGCGGGCTATCTCATACAACCATGTTTTTTCTTTATCTGTAAACGCATACGATTTCCACGGATTTGCATTAGATCTATGAAAACCTACAATAACGTAATTATATTTTTTCAGTTTGGTGATCATCTCATCCAGTGTATTTGCTTTTACGTGAGATACTTGACTGTACTTACGCATCTCTTTTAAGAACTGATTTCCAGAATCATCTCCTAATGAGACATAGGCTATTTTCTTATCTTCAAGATTTTTTACTGGAAGGGTTTCCTTTGCATTTTTTGTAATAGTCAGTGCATTTTCTATTGCAGCACTATACACTATATCATCCAAGTTTGTATTTAGATCGGCAACAAGGCTTTCTGTTGCTACAGGTTGATAGTTTGATAAACCTACTTTATACTTAGCATATAAAATCTTTTTTACAGAATGTGCAAGACGCTCTTCAGTAATTTCTTCTTTTTCTAATGCTGCTTTTATCTTTAAAGCTGCAGATGGTACATCATTACTAATTAAAAGAATATCATTTCCTGCTTTAAAAGCTGCAAGGTCAATATCACCCGCTTCTTTAAAATTAGAAGCCCCCTTCATATTCAATGCATCTGTAAAAATCAGTCCATTAAAACGTAAACTATCTTTCAGTATACTTGTCACTACGGTTGGAGAAAGTGATGTAGGGTACCCTATTTCTGGCACCATATTAGGCACATTAAGATGGGCTATCATCACACTAGCAATGCCAGCTTCTATAATAGGTTTATAAGGGTACATCTCAACATTTTTGAGACGCTCTAAAGTAAAATCTAACGTAGGCAAGGTTTTATGACTGTCTTTATCTGTGTCTCCATGACCTGGAAAATGTTTGGCACTTCCTAAGACACCAACACTTTGCATACCTTCTAAAAAAGCAACTGCTTTTTCGGTCACATTTATTTTATCTTCTCCAAAAGATCGATTTCCTATAATGGGATTTGCAGGATTTACATTGATATCTACGACAGGTCCAAAATTAATATGCACCCCTAATCGCTTGCAATGCTCTCCTATTCTTGCTCCTACATCTTTAACAATACGGTTATCTTGTATCGCTCCCAATGTCATATTCCACGGGAATGCATACGTACTATCCAATCGCATAGACAATCCCCACTCTGCATCCATTCCTATTAATAAAGGTGTTTTTGCTAAGTCCTGAAACTCATTATTGAGTCTTGCTTGTCGTATAGGACCGCCTTTGGAAAAAATAATCCCTCCAATATGTTGCTCTTTAATAAGGGCTCTTATCTTATCTACTTTTGCTTTAGGATCACTCGAAAAGACATCAACCATAAACAACTGTCCGATACGTTGTTCTACGGTCATACTCGTATAAACACTATCCACCCATTTGCGCTGCGCTTCTATATCATTTGTATAAAGCGGATATGATTGCTGTGCTATGGCAAAAAAAGGTATGTAAATAAAACTAAGAAAAAATAGATATTTCCTAAACTGCATATATCAATAATTATGTATAAAGAATAACTGTTGTCACTCCCTTCTTTAAAACAAATATAATGCCATGAAGAAGTAAGCTGGGTATTACGAATTTACTAAGTTTGTGTCCGCTTTCGCGAAAGCGTATAAAAAGTTAACAAAATATTATTAACCACCCTCCTATAGCGTCAGAAACTTTAAAAACGTATGTCTATATCCGTTAAATATGATAAAAACTTACCTATATACGGTATCATTTTAATAGCTTAGTAAAAAAAAGCTTTGAAATATTTTTACACTCTTCTTGCATGTCTCTTATTTTCTGTGAATATATGGGCGCAAGATCAACATCCATTTTATGCAACGATGGCACTCCATCATGCAGAAGCGCTTGTAAAGGACGCACCTAACGATATTGAAATTTTATCCACCTATCGTAATGAAGCTGCTGTATTAATGACCCCTACGGGCAGTCATAAATTACACGATAGAATTCTTACGCATGGCCCTGGCTATATATTCAGAAACTCTAAAGAAGAGGCGATCACCTCCATTCAAAACCCTCCAACGAAAACAGCGCGTAATGCCCGTGCTGCTTTAGACTTTACAATCACAGAGGATGTCACCGTGATTCCTACCCTAGCATTAATACAAACACAAAATATAGCCGACCATATTATTGAATTAGAAAATTACGGCACTAGATATCATAATCGAGCATCTGGAACACAAGCCGCTATCGATTTAAAAGAAAAATGGGAAGCAATGGCTGCTAGTTATGGAAGAACCGATGTAAGTGTTCGATTATATGAGCATACAAATACAGAAATGCCTTCTGTGATTTTAACGATCACTGGTGCCGAATTTCCTGACGAATATGTCATTACAGGGGGGCACTTAGATTCTACCTCAAATCAAGGAAATAATAATGCGCCAGGAGCTGATGATGACGCTTCAGGAATAGCTACCATTACAGAAGCAACAAGAGCCCTGTTTGAAATAGATTTTGTCCCTAAACGAACGATTGAAGTGATGGCGTATGCCGCCGAAGAAATTGGCTTGGTTGGTTCTAATGAAATTGCCAGTGAATATGCTGCGAATAATATAAATGTAGTGGCTGTTTCTCAGTTTGACATGACACTATTTAATGGATCATCAAATGATGTTTCTTTTATCACAGATTTTACTAGTGGAGAACTTACAAGTTATATGATGAGTCTTTTAGATCATTATAACACTTCTGAACCTCATCAAGTAACCTATAGCACTTCTGTATGTAATTATGGATGTTCGGATCATGCAAGTTGGACAGGGCAAGGCTATATGGCAGCATTTCCGTTTGAAGCAAATTTCGGTCAACACAATAGCAATATACACTCAACAGGAGATGTCTTTAGCTTAACAAATACTGCGACACACGCGACTAAATTTGCCAAATTATGTGCTGAATTTTTAATTGAAGTCGCTAAAAATGATAATACAGCACTTGCTGTTAATGATGTTATAGCGCCTTCTATCTTTATCACTATTCAAGATGGTGTACTTTCTTATGATTTTACAGCTGCTCAAAAAGAGATTACGGGGATACACCTACACGACATACGCGGGAAAGAAGTTATGGTCGTAACAAACGTATCTGAAAGAGATCAAATAACAACACCGGTACTAAGTACAGGAGTATACATTGCTTCTTTCACTACCGAAGATACAAATAGCAGTACTATAGCTAAGAAGTTAATTGTGTCTAACTAAGACATAAAACCGCTTCGCTGTTAGACATAAGACCCCATTGTTAATCATTTGAGGACTAGCTGCTCATACATATGCTTTTTTACATTCAGCCTAAGATACTAATGCTAAACACAAGCAAAGGTTATTC
>CAKZKZ010000902.1 GCA_937124495.1 uncultured Dokdonia sp.
ATCTTCTGACTTTGGCTCTTTAGCTTGTTGTGCTTTTGACAGGGCTTCTTCTGTTTCCGCTTTCGCGCCAGCTATTATTTCCTCATTCTCTTCTTGAGTAACACCTCTATCCAAAAGCAACTGTAACATCTTTGGATACGGATCACGACTACGCGCTTCTTCCAAATCATCCCGATACCATTCCATACGTACACCAGACGTATGATGATTTAACAAAGGCACTTTTGCATGTACAAGAAAAGGCCTGCGTTCGGTTCTTATTTTATGAATTACCTCTTGAAGCGTATTATAACTCTCTTCGAAATCAGTTCCATCTATTGTGACAGCTTCCAATCCATTAAAACCACGTGCATACTCATAAGCATCTTGTGCTCTAGTTTCGGCAGCATTTGCACTAATATCCCATCCATTATCTTGAACAAGATATAGGATAGGTAGTTGCTTTAAAGCTGCCATTTGGAACGCTTCGGCAATTTCTCCTTCAGTCACAGATGCGTCTCCTAATGAACAGACAACAAAACCTCTATCCCCTATAGGTGGATTCGTAAACGTTGTATTATTCCCTTTTTCCTGAATCGTTGAATACCCTTCTTTATAATGAAATCCTAAAGCAACTCCCGTCGCAGGAATCGTTTGCATTCCTGTAGCACTACTTTGATGTGGTATTTTAGGCTTATCGTCGTCTTTTAAACTAGGATGTGAATAGTACGTACGTCCAGCAGAAAAAGGATCCTCTTTTTTTGCCAATACTTGCAACATCAAATCATACGGTGTCATTCCTATAGCAAGTAACATCGAGTCATCACGATAATACGGAAATGCATAGTCTTGAGGGAGCAGTTGCATTCCTATGGCGGTTTGAATCACTTCATGACCACGACTTGTTGCATGTACATATTTTGAAACTACTTTAAAATTTTCTTCATACAACTCGGTCATTGCCTTTGCTGTACATAGATTTCTAAACCCTTTTTTAAGTATCTCTTTATTCATAGTTATTCTTTCATACCCAGACAGGTGGGCATTTGATCTATTTTCACTTTATTCCACGCCTACTTCAACAGATTTTTCATCCATCACAGGAGTCATCCATCCAAACACATCTTCTTTTGCTCCTGTTTTTATAGCATTTAATGTATCGTTAATATCTTTTCCTACTGGATATGTTTCTGATACTTTAAGTATATCATTCCCCCAACCAATCTCTTGAATATAGGCAATACCTACTGCTGTACCTGTACCAAAAGCTTCTTCTAATGTACCATTTTGAGACGCTACATATATTTCATCTATCGTAATAGGCCTCTCAGTTACCGTATATCCTTTATGTTTTAAAAGATCCATCACACTTTTTCTCGTAATCCCATGCAATACAGCACCATCAAGAGGAGGAGTAACAAACTGTCCGTTGATCTTAAAAAAGATATTCATCGTTCCCACTTCCTGAATATATTTATGCTCTTGCGCATCTAGCCAAAGTACTTGGTCGTATCCTTTAGATTTTGCAATTTCTGTAGGTCTAATGGCTGCTGCATAATTCCCTGCTGCTTTTGCCTCTCCAGTTCCACCTGTTGCTGCACGTATGTAATTCTTTTCTGCCCATAATTTTACAGGCTTACTAAAGAAAGGTCCGGCTGGTGATGCGATAATAATAAATTTAAAACTTGTGGCTGCTCTCATCCCTATAAAAGGCTCATCGGCATACATAAAAGGTCTTAAGTACAATG
>CAKZKZ010000903.1 GCA_937124495.1 uncultured Dokdonia sp.
TCCATACCCTCTTACATTCACGATAGAGATGGTGGAATCTTCTTTTAGTTTTTTACGCAGTTTGGTAATAAATACATTTATAAAATGGTTCTTGAAGAAAGGAATTGACTAACGGAAAGTTCTCAAAAAAATAAACAGAAAAAGTTTTATTTTTTATGAGAACAACCACCCCTTTTATGGTATTAACAGATGAGTTTATATCCATACCCTCTTACATTCACGATAGAGATGGTGGAATCTTCTTTTAGTTTTTTACGCAGTTTGGTAATAAATACATCCATAGAGCGGCCATTGAAGAAGTCATCATCACCCCATAATTTTTTGAGAATGAGGGAGCGATCAAGGACTTGATTTTTGTTTTTGTATAAATGAAACAAAAGATGGGCTTCACGATGTGTGAGGTTTTGTTCGCTTTCGCGAAAGCGTAATACCTGTTTTGGAAACTCAAAAATATATTCTCCTATTTTTAAAGTGTCCGTGTTTTTTTGCTCTAGACTTCTATTGAGTAAGTTATTAATGCGTACAATTAACTCTTCGATACTGAATGGTTTTTTGAGGTAATCATTGCCGCCAATACTAAATCCTTCTACCACATCTGCCGTCTGAGATTTTGCTGTCAAAAATATAATAGGTACTGTGTCGTCTTGTTTTCGTATTTCTTTTGCAACTGTAAAACCATCCATTTTAGGCATCATCACATCTAAGACTACAATAGCAGGTTGATCATCTATATAGGTCTGTAGTGCCTGTTGTCCATCAACGCAAAGGGTGACATCAAAATCACGTGTTTCTAGGCTTTCTTTTACGATTTGACCTAGTGCAGGTTCATCTTCGGCGAGCAATAATTTTATTTTAGACATAAGGTAAAAGAATTTTAAATTGAGTAGGATTTGTATCTACGACAATGCTACCTTCATGTTTTTCTATAATCACTTTGGTATAATAAAGTCCTATTCCAAAACCTTTGACATCGTGTGTGTTTCCTTTAGGCACGCGATAGAATTTTTCAAAAATCTGATTCACTTGCGCTTTTGTGAGTGTATTTCCAGAATCTGAAATCACAATCTCTACACCATATTTTAGTTTCTGAATAGCTATTTTTATGGTGTCCCCACCATATTTTATAGCGTTATCTACAATGTTATCTAAGGCATTTTCTATATGAAAAGCATCTATAGATGTCCAGATGTTTTCTTCTTTTGGATCAAAATGAATCTCCTTTTCTGTATACGTAGCTATATATTTTTGATGGATAGACTCCAAAAGTGTCACCATATTTGTTTCTTGCTTGTTAAGCGCTAATGCTTCACTATTTATGGTCGCAGTTTCTAGGAGTTTTTCAACCATTTCGTTGAGTTTGCCCACTTGCTGTGAAGACATTTCTACATATTTTTTTGTCTTCTCCATATCATTAGAAGCATTAAAGTGCTGAATGCTTTCCATAGCAACACCTATGGTCGCAATAGGCGTTTTAAACTCATGCGTCATATTACTAATAAAATCATTTTTAATTTCGGCAAGCTGCTTTTGTTGTTGTATGATATGAAGCAAGTATAATAAACTACCTATGACAGCTCCTAATAATAGTATTGATAATAAGATGCCTAAAAGATTTCTTTTTAAAACAACACCTGCAATATTTTGAACACCTGCCTCTAGAACATATTCTTCAGGTAATAATAAAGATGTAGAGGTGACAACAAGATCATCTGTTAAAGATATAATTTGATCACCGTGTATAGTATCTTGATATGAGATATTGTGCGCACTGCGTATATTTTTTCTAGATAGTTCATTAGAAAATAAGGAGTCAATAGTAGGGATGTCTACGATGTCATCACTAAAAGATAGCACAATTCTAGTGGTTAAATCTTGAAGCGCATTGGTACGTAAAGAGTCAGATAAAATAGGGACTCCCCATCCATAAATAGTATCATTACGTTTATGATTATTTAATCTTTTTATGATAGTGTCTAAACCTTGACCATTTGTACTTTTTATAGTAAACAAACTTTTGGATTTAGGAGATTCTATATCATAACTCTTTCGCTGAAAAGAGGTTAATGATTTTTCAGAATGCTGAATGATAGAATCTATTTCTTCAGAAGTAGCACCTTCAATGGTAAGGAAATCGCCAGAAAAAATAGAATCAGTAATAACAACTGATGCTGAATTTCTATCAAGACCTTTTGCGGTACGTTCTGTAAAACTTTTAAAGCGATCTGATTTGAAAAAATCTTTGGGATGTGTTTCATTACTAAAAAAACCTAAGGTGTTTTGAGCTGCTTTATTCTCATAGTAAGTGCTTACGGCATTATCCAGACTGGTCTGGACATCATTAATAAGCTGTTGTTTGCCAGTTTCATAGTTTTTGTAATTCCAATATACTTGTATAGCAAGTGTAATAAGGATGACAGTGCTTATAAAGTATAAGATGGTTTTATAATTTCTTTCTTGCATACTCCAAAAGTAGGTGGTTCCTTCTTTGTAAAAAAATCGGTTAACACTTGTTAACGTTGGTTAACTTAAATACAGATTCAAGATATGCAAATTTGTAGTGTTGAAAATATAAAACTATAAAATAGACACAATGAAAACTTTACTAACGATTATCGCAGCCTTATGCATCACCGCAACTACCTTTGCACAAAGTGTTACTAAAAAAGAAACAATCATTAAAGTGAGCCCAGATGAGCGCAAACAAATTCAAGAAGTAAAAGAAGTTATTTTAGAACTATCTGAAAATTTACGCACATCATTAGAAGAAAAAGAAAAGCTGAATAAAAAAGACATTGTTACTTTAAAAAAATTATTAGAGGAGATAGATGATAACTATAAGGGGAACAAAAGAACAAAAGAGTTGATTATAAAAACAGAAGATCCTTCAGAAAACACTTCTATATCATATGCTTTTTCTATAAAAACTGATGGAGAAATAGAGAAATTGGAAGATATAAACGAGGTTGACTTGGGTGAATTAAAAGAAAAGCTCAGCGAACTTTCTATTTCTATAGGTGATAGTGATGCTATAAAAGTGCTCGTAGAAAAACTCAATGAGAAGCATACCGTTATTGTTAAAGAGATTGAAGAAAAAACAAAACACTAAAAATTATATAACTTTACCATATTATGAAAAATATAATCATACTCATCTTAGTATTCGCTTTCGCGAAAGCGAACTCACAAACTATCCAAGGCGTAGCAACATATCAAACACAACGTCATGTAGATATAAAAATGGATAGTACTTCTGGAATGAACGACGAAATGCAAAAGTCTATTCAAGAGCAGTTACGTAAGCAATTCCAAAAAGAATATACCTTGTCATTTAATAGTGCAGAAGCTATTTGGAAAGAAGAGGTAGCGTTAGACAAACCACAGGCACCACCTAGTGGAGGAATAAGTATTGTGATAAGTGGCAATAGTGATGTTTTATATCAAAATATTAAAGAGCAAGCATATACTCAACAAAATGACTTAATGGGAAAACAATTCCTTATAGAAGATACCCTTGAAAAGCCTGAATGGAAATTGGAAAAGGAAACGAAAAATATAGGTCAGTATACTTGTTTTAAAGCTACATTAACTGAAGAGGTTGAAGAGCGTTCTTTTCATAGTGTAAATGGAGACGATGAAGAAGAAGTGAAAATGGTAGAAAAAATTACGACAGCATGGTATACGCTTGATATTCCTGTACAACATGGCCCTAGTGAATTTTGGGGATTGCCCGGTCTTATCTTAGAAGTAAATGATGGTGAGATGGCTATGATGTGTACGCAAGTTGTGATCAACCCTAAAGATGGCGTAGCTATCGAGATTCCTACCAAAGGAAAGAAAGTAGATGGAGCCACTTTTGAAAAAATCTCTGAAGAGAAAGCCAAAGAAATGATGGAACGTTACAATACTGGTGGGAGAAAAAATGGAAGTGAAAGTACCTTTTCAATTAAAATAGGTGGATAGTCAAATCATAAAATATTCTTAAAAAAAGGAAGCCACCTAAACTTTCATTTAAATTTATAGTCTAAGATTTAAATTCTAGATTATGGTTTTCAAAAATACGCGATGTGTGATGATGCTTTTGATAAGTTTCTTTGCAATCACTACGTATGCGCAAGAAATAAAAGGAGTCGCTACGTATCAAACAAAAACGACAATAGATATGTCTCGTTTTTCAAGAGATGGGCAACAAATGTCAGAGCAGCGTAAAAAGCAAATTATGGAGCGTATGAAAAACTTTTTAGAAAAGGAGTTTACGTTAACGTTTACCAAAACTGAATCTTTTTATAAAGAAGAAGAAAAACTAGCAACACCAGGTCAGGGTGGTGGCCGTTTTGGAGGAGGCTTTACACAAGGTGGTATTTATAAAAATACAGATCAAAACGACTATGCACAAGAGAATAATATGTTTGGCAAAGTCTTTTTAATTAAGGATACGATTAATAACCTAGAATGGGAACTCGTAAAGGAGAGTAAAATGATAGGTCAATATCCCGTTTTTAAAGCAGTTGCTACCAGAGATATTGAACAAAATCTTTTTAGCAGAATGGGACGTCGCGCTAGAGATGCACAAAAAGCGAGAGAGAAAGAAAACGATACACTGAAAACGGCAAGTAAAGAAGATGAAATAGCAGAAAAGCCTGAGCCAAAAACAGAAACAATTACTGCATGGTATACACCTATGATTCCTGCAAGTCATGGCCCAGATCAGTTTGGCGGACTTCCAGGGTTGATCTTAGAGCTAAATACGAATAATACAACCATGTTATGTACAAAGGTAGTCCTGAATCCTAAAGAAGAAATCAAAATTGAAGTTCCTGAAAAAGGAAAAAAAGTGACAAGAGAAGAATATCAAAAGATCGTAGACGAGAAAGCAAAAGAAATGGCAGAACGCTACGGAGGAGGAAATCGTCGCCAAGGCGGTGGAAGAGGCAGAGGTGGTAGATTTGGAGGATAATCTGATCATTAAAAATAAATTAACATAGGCATACTAAGATCATAGCATCTTGGGTAACCAACCAATACATTCAAAATGCGTTTAAAAACTATAATTTTGGTGTTGCTTTTTGCAATGCCCATGGGTCTCTTTGCTCAAAGTGTAGAACTTAGAGGTACTGTAAAAGACAGTATAGGAAACCCTTTAGAACTAGCAAATATCATTGCGACAAACAAAGCAGAAGGTACTTTAGAATCTTATGGAATTACAGATGCACAAGGAAGATATAAGCTAGAATTAGCCGTAAATGCTACCTATGAACTCAAAGTGAGTTATCTAGGTTTGAAATCAGAAATCCTTGACTATACCGTATCTGAAAATGCAACCGATGATATAAAAGATTTTGTCTTAATATCAGATCCTAATCAATTGGATAATATAGAATTGGTGTATGAAATGCCAGTGACTGTAAAGGGAGATACGATTGTATACAATACAGATAGTTTTACAAATGGGAATGAAAAAAAACTAGGAGATGTTCTTAAAAAATTGCCTGGTGTTGAGGTCACAGAAGATGGGGAGATAGAAGTCGATGGACAAACGGTTTCTAAGGTGATGATAGAAGGAAAAGACTTTTTTGATGGAGATAGTAAATTAGCCACTCAAAATATACCAGCAGATGCTCTTAAGAAAGTTGAGGTCTTAAAAAATTACAATGAAGTATCTCAAATGAGAGGGCTAGGAAATGATCAAAATAATATTGCTATTAACCTCAAACTCAAAGAAGGGAAGAAAAACTTTTGGTTTGGAGATATTACAACGGGAGTAGGAGAAGGTGGAGATGAGTTCAGATATACTGTAAAACCTAAGCTGTTTTATTACAGTCCTAAAGGAAGTATTAACGTTATTGGAAACTTTAATAATACAGGAGAAGTTCCTTTTACATTTAGGGATTATTTTAATTTTACAGGAGGGTTTAGAGGTTTTAATCAACGAGGTGGTACATCATTTAATATTTCTGATGGAGGTCTAGGGTTTTTGACTACCCAAAATAATAGAGCTAATGAAATTGAATCAGATTTTATAGGCGCCAATTTTTCGTATAGCCCATCAAAAACATGGGATTTGAGCGGATTTACAATTCTTAATGATGGACGGACTAATTTCATCAATAACTCTTTAAACACCTTTATTAATAGAGATTTAGATGAAAATGGAAACCCTACAGGAGGAGCCATTTCTCAACAATTTAATGAAGTGAGTGATCAGCGTAATCAATTAGGGATGGTTAAGTTTAGTGCCGTGCATAAACCTAGTTCAAACCTTCAGGTAGATTATGATGTATTAGCTAAACTTTCTAAACAAACAGAATTTTCTGATGGTATTTCTATTGAGCAATTTAGAGATGAAAACAATATCATACTTGATGAAATCATAGATAACGTAGACCAAAACAAGGAGAATAGTCCGTTTTCTATTAATCAGAACTTGAATGTGTATTACACACTTAATGAAAAAAATATTTTTGCTGCCACAGCACAACATCTTTTTCAAGAAGAAGACCCATTTTACAATGCATTAGTAACTCAGCAACCTTTTCAGTCTGTATTGCCATTAACGACAGAAGGACAAGATCTTTTTAATGTAAATCAAGATAAAACAGTGCGATCTAATAAGTTAGATGCAAAAGTAGATTACTACTATGTCATCAATAATAAAAGTAACATCAACTTAACACTAGGGAGTACGCTAAGTAGACAAGATTTTAATTCTAATATTTTTCAACTCTTAGAAGGTAATGGGCGTGAAGATTTTGAAAACTCACTACCAGATCCAAATACAGATGATGTAGCTTCTTTAGTGAATGATGTGCAATTTAATTTTAGTGATTGGTTTCTAGGGGCGCACTATAAATTTAAAACAGGGATTTACACATTTACACCAGGACTTACATTGCACAGATATGGTATAAAGAGTGATCAAGCAGGTGTCGTTACAGAAGATAATCAGTGGTTAGTATTACCAGACTTTTTTGCCATTGCTCAGTTTGCGCAAAGTAAAAGACTACAACTTAACTATCAGGTGACAGCGCAATATACAGATGTAGGTAATTATGCAGAAGGCTTAGTGTTTAATAACTTTAACCGTTTGTTTAGAGGAAATCGTAACTTAGAGAATGCACTTTTCCATAACGTAAACTTAAATTACTTCAGCTTTAGCATGTTTAACTTCACAAGTATTTTTGGAGGTATAAATTATAGTAGACGTATTGACCCAGTGAAGACAGCAGGAGTATTTCAAGGAATCGATCAAATATCATCTCCTATTAATAATACTAATTTTGTAGATGAGACCTATGGGGGTAATGCACGTTTTTCTAAGACCTTTAAAAAATTAAAATGGAATGTGAGAGGGAATGTGTCTTGGAGTGATCTTAATAACGTGATTAATAATGAAGATAGAAACACGAAAAACTTCACACAAAACTATCAAACAAGTTTGGAAACCAACTTTAAGGAAGCGCCTAATTTTGAGATAGGGTATAACTACACCAGTACACGTTCTGATAACGGACTTACAGATCGTACCTTTATTACAAACAGACCTTTTGCAAATATGGAAGTGAACTTTCTGAAAGGCTTTACGTTTGGTGCAGATTGGAGTTATTTTGATTACGATGATAATGATGATAGTACAGATTTAAGTAATACGTATCAGTTTTTAGAAGCAAATTTATACTATCAGAAACCAGAAAGTAAATGGGAATTTAGAGTTCAGGCAACCAACCTGTTAGATGTAGACGTTATTAGTAATAATAGTGTTAATGATATTTTAATTTCAAACACAGAATATTTTGTACAGCCTCGTTATGTTATCTTTACAGTAAAATATAATTTATAAAGTATGGTGGTATACGCTTTCGCGAAAGCATAAAAACGCTTTTAAGAAGTTGATATTGAGCTTTTCGAAGCACGAAATTGTGCTATAGTTTATAAATAGTATATATTGGGCTTGCCGAAAAGCGGAATGCCTTCCTGTATTTAACATGTAATAAACGATAGCATGAATTTTAAAACAATCCTACAGACCATATGCGTTTGCTTTCTTCTAGTGATAGCATCATGTAAAAACGACAAAAAAGAAAACTCAACATCATTCTTAGAAGGTCTCACTGTAATTCCTGAATCAGAATGGGGACAATATGGAGAAGAATTAGATAAGGTAACATTCTACTCTGCAGAAGGAGTCGTTCTTGAAGAAGAGCAATTAGACGAATACTTTTCTGAAGGATCACAGCCCGTATTGTATAAAGATGCAGATGAAAAACTGGTTTTAGGTGTTGTTGGTGCTGCTACAGAAGATCAAAAGAAGGCCATGGAAGCAATGATGGCTCAGTTTGAAGCACAAGAAGCAAAACTACAAGAAGCTGTAGGGACACCTGCAAAAGCTTTTGATTTGGTAGATTATGAAGGAAACCAAATTACTTCAGAGGTGTTAAAAGGCAAAATTACAGTAGTAAATTTTTGGTTTAAAGAATGTAAACCTTGTATTCATGAAATGCCAGAATTAAACGAATTGGTTTCGTTGTTTAAAAGTAATGAAAATGTACAGTTTTTAGGTTTTTCTACGACAGCAAAAGACCGTTTACCATCCTTCTTTGAGAAGCATGCATTTGATTATCGTATTATTCCTGATAGCCAGTTATATGCTAGAGAAAATGGAGTAACAGGATATCCTACCAACATGATTATTGATCAAGATGGAAATATCGCCTTCCTGAAAACAGGATTTATCCCTGGGATTGCTGATAATATAAAAGAAGAAATAGAAAGATTACTATAATATAGAAATTGCCTAAAAAGTGCAAAACAAGCTAATTGTTACCCTGAGTCTGTTGAAGAAGTGTTAATTATCAAAATGTTTAAAACTTCGATATCCTCAGGGTAACATATTAAAAACGCTTTTTAGATAGCTTTTAGTTGTTAGAAATGCATAAGAAATGAAAACAGCGATACCCATTCTTGTATTATTTTTTATGAGTACAATACAGACACAGCGCACAATAGATTTTGGAGCTTCTTGTGATATCTGTGATTAGTTTGTAGTGGTAGATGGTGTCATGGGCGGACTTTCTGAAGGAGCCATTGCAGAAACCTCTGAGAGTATTATTTTTAAAGGGAATATATCTCTTGAAAATAACGGCGGCTTTGCATCCTATAGAAGTCCTTATGGGAATTATGATTTATCTTCTTACAAAGAAGTAACTATCAGATACAAATCTACAGGGCAAAATTTTGCATTCACAGTTAATAATTACCGTAGATTTTATAGACCTAATTTTAAGCAAGAGTTGCCTGTTACTAATGGTACGTGGAAAGAAGTAACATTTCTGCTGTCAAGTTTTAAAAAATACAGACTTGGTAATTTACTTTCTGGTAGCCCATCACAAGAAGAACTTGCAAATGTGATACGATTAGGATTTATCTCCAATGATAAAAAAGCAAGCGCTTTTATGATGGAAATCGATTATATTCGTTTTAAATAATAAAAGTCATGGCTATAGATACACTTCAGCAGTTATATAAAAAAGATCTTACACGACTTAAAACAGAAATCACGTCATATACCAAAGAAGAAAATCTTTGGATTGTTGATGGCGTTATTACAAACTCAGGAGGGAATCTCTGTTTACATTTATTAGGGAATCTTAATGCTTTTATTGGAACACATATAGGTAATACTGGATATGTGCGCGATCGTGAGTTTGAATTTGCAGGAAAAGACGTCTCTAAAGCATCACTTATACGTCAAATAGACGATACGATAGTTGTTGTACAAAAAGCATTAGCCTTAGTAGATCAAAACCTACTGTCATCAGAATATCCGATCAACGTTTTTAAAGAACCCATGACCTATGAATTCTTTTTAATACATCTCTCATCGCATTTGACCTATCACTTAGGACAGATCAATTATCACAGGCGCCTACTAGATAAATAAACTATTGCTTTATTTTCACAGGAATAGGCCCTCCACTACTGATCCATCCGCCACCTATTTCGTCTACATTAATGTCAAGTTCATCAGAAGTACTTATGCCGTATAGATCCACTCTAAGTTCATCAGATGTATCAATATTTTTGATGTTCACATCTAATTGCTCACTAGTAGAGAGACGCACGGTAATAGACCCATCTTCATTTACAGGAACAAGACCATAATTACTATTTGAAACGGCAGTATTTGCGTTTGATGATGCATGTGCAGTAGGAATGATATCAATGTCTTTTACTACAAT
>CAKZKZ010000904.1 GCA_937124495.1 uncultured Dokdonia sp.
TACATCACGTATAAAATCTAAAAATGAAATATCTTTCATCCAGTCATAGTTATTCACCATCACTGCTTCATTCTCTGCACCAGATGTAAAATCTAAAAACTGTGATAATTGAGTACGCACACAATCTTGGTTATGACGAAGTGTTTTTTCATCTAGTAAATTACGTTCTGAAGATTTTCCAGAAGGATCTCCTATCATTCCTGTGGCACCTCCTACAAGAGCAACAGGTCTATGACCAGCTCTTTGGAAATGCGCAAGCAACATGATGGGAACTAGATGTCCTATATGTAAAGAATCTGCCGTAGGATCAAACCCTACATAGGCACTTCGCATAGCCTCCATAAGATGTTCTTCTGTATTAGGCATCGCATCGTGTACCATACCTCTCCATTGCAGTTCTTGAACAAAATTTTTAATCATTGAAATTTCTTTTTAAAGATGCAAAGATAAAAATTAAAGTGGCGTTATTGGGGTACTTGAGCAGAGTAGATTATATTTATACTTATGATTTTAGTTACAGGAGGGACAGGTCTCGTCGGAATGCATTTATTACTTGAACTTACACAAGAAAATACACCCGTGCGCTCGACGTTCAGATCTATGGAAAAAGTAAAAGAGGTGGAAGCATTTTTTGCTTTCGCGAAAGCGGAAAAACAATTCAAAACCATAGACTGGATACAAGCAGATATTACCGACATACCCATGCTAAAACTTGCTTTTAAAGGTATTACACACGTATATCACTGTGCTGCACTTATCTCTTTTGATCCTTATGACTTTCAAAAGTTATTAAAAACAAATGTAGAAGGAACCGCAAACGTAGTGAACCTATGTTTATCACATCAAGTAAAAAAGCTATGTTACGTAAGCTCTATCGCCACATTAAGTAAATTACCTAACAATCCTATTACTGAAGAAAACATTTGGGATCCCAATGAAACAAACTCAGTGTATGCCATCTCAAAATATGGCGCAGAAATGGAAGTATGGCGAGCTACACAGGAAGGATTAGAGGCTATTATTTTTAACCCTACTGTTATTCTAGGTGAAGGAGATTACACAAAAGGGAGTGGCGTATTGTGTAATCATGTAATAAAAGAAAAAAACTTTTACTCAAAAGGAGGAAGTGGATTTGTAGATGTAAAAGATGTTGTCCATCTTATGATACAAGGACTTTCTAGCTCAATCACAAAAGAGCGTTATATTCTTGTAGGAGAAAACACATCGTATAAAGATATCTTACAGCGTATGGCAAAACAGTTTTCTAAAAAGACCCCTAAAAAAGCGCTTTCTAATGGACTTCTTAACATACTTGTTGCAGGAGACAACCTTTTAGGAATGTTTACTCGCAAACGAAAAATGACTCGCATTAGCGCTAAATCCATACAAGAGATGAAACGTTTCAGCTCCGAAAAAGCAAAACAAGAACTATCTTATATACCTACACCTATTGAAGAGACATTAGAAAGAATTGGGCGTCATATTGCTACAAAGAATCTATGAAAACCTCTTTAGATATTCTAGTAGGCAAGCCAAGTTTTTTAGGTGAACGAGGTTTTTTCACTCTACCTGCTATGCTATCTGCTTTTCTAACACTATCTCTTTTTCGTTCAGATTCTCTTACTTCTTCTGTACGCAAAGAGTCTTTTATCTTCTTTTTCCTTTTTGCTAACGAATCATGATATGTAAACTCACCTTCTATCCGTTTTTGAATGGTAAGATACATCTCTTTATACGATTCAATATCTGAAGAATAATAAGATACATTTTCTGCATATTGCAAACTATCTATATTATACTTTTCAAAAACATAGGTTTCTGGAGCTACGCCATATTTACTCAGTTTTTGTATGTCATACCCTCTTGCTGCATTTATGATGGCTATTTCATAAAGAATCTCTTCCATCTTTGCCTGATCAATAAGATTAGCAGGACTCTTTACGGGTTGTATATCCTGACAACTTATGGCAAAAAAAACAAAAAGAATGTATATAAATCGCTTCATCATCTATCAAAAGTTAATCGCTCTCCAAATACGTCATCATATACTTTAAAATTCTTGTAAGCCAATCTTCCATTTACAAAAGTATGGGTGATACGTGACTTAAAGGTAGTTCCTTCAAAAGGAGACCATCCACATTTATATAATATATTTTCCTTTTGTACTGTCCAAGGTGCATTTAGATCTACCAAAACGAGATCTGCTTTATATCCTTCTCTAATATATCCTCGTTTTTCTACTTGAAATAAAATAGCTGGATTATGACACATCTTCTCAACGATTTTTTCTAAAGAAATACGTCCTTGATGATAAAACTCCAATATCGCAGGTAATGCGTGTTGCACAAGCGGACCTCCACTAGGTGCTTTTGTATATACTTGGTTTTTCTCATCCAATGTATGTGGTGCATGATCTGTTGCGATTACATCTAATCGATCATCAAGTAGTGCTTCTAATAAACCATCTCTATCATCTGGTGTTTTTACAGCAGGATTCCATTTAATAAGAGTTCCTTTTTCTTCATAATCTTCACTTGAAAACCACAAGTGATGTATACATACTTCTGATGTAATTTTCTTCTCTTCTAATGGTATTTTATTATCAAAGAGGGAGGTTTCTTTTGCTGTAGAGATGTGAAACACATGCAATCTAGCACCTGTCTTTTTTGCAAGCTCAATCGCTCTAGAGGAAGAAATATAACAAGCATCTTCACTACGGATTACTGGGTGTAAATGGATAGGAATATCATCTCCATAACGCTCTTTATAGATAGCTAAATTATTCTGAATTGTCTCTTCATCTTCACAGTGCACAGAAATCAACAAATCTGTAGAAGAAAATATTTGTTCTAAAACACTTTCATTATCCACTAGCATATTCCCAGTAGAGCTTCCTAGAAACAATTTAAGTCCCGCTACATTTTTCTTATCAACCTTAAGAATTTCTTCTAGATTATCATTAGTACCACCAAACATAAAAGAATAATTTGCATGAGAGTTCTCAGCTGCAATCGCAAATTTTTCTGCTAATTTCTCAATGGTTGTGGTTTGAGGATTTGTATTGGGCATTTCCATAAAAGAGGTAATTCCTCCAGCAACTGCTGCTCTAGATTCACTCTTAATATTTGCCTTGTGCGTAAGGCCTGGCTCTCTAAAATGCACTTGGTCATCTATAACACCTGGTAATAAATACTTCCCTTCGGCATCAAAAACATGCACATCTGAAGATTTTGCACTGATACTTTCTCCTATTTCTTGAATAACTCCTTGATGTATGAGAATATCTCCATGCATAATAGTACCTTCATTTACTATATGTACATCTTTTATTAATATTTTTTCCATGTTATTTTTTCCCCTTAAAAAGATGATTTAATCGTAATCGTATTACTCCAAAAACAGCTTCTGAAATAATTCCTTTACTCATTTTGCTTTGGCCTTTAGTCCTATCTGTAAAAATAACAGGCACCTCTACAATGGTAAAATTTTTAATATATGCCTTGTATTTCATTTCTATTTGAAAAGCATATCCTACAAAACGAATTTTATCTAGACGTATGCTCTCTAGCACTTTTCTTTTATAACAGATAAAACCTGCTGTGGTATCATGTATTTTCATTCCTGTTACCAAACGCACATATTTTGAAGCTCCCCAAGAAAGTAAAACCCTTCCCATAGGCCAGTTCACTACATTGACACCTGTTACATAACGTGATCCTATAGCCAAATCTGCTTGATCTTTTGCACAAGCATTGTAAAGACGTATAAGATCATTAGGGTTATGTGAAAAATCGGCATCCATCTCAAAAATATATTCGTATGTCCTATCTAATGCCCACTTAAAACCTGTAATATACGCAGTTCCTAGTCCAAGTTTCTTTTCTCGTTCTATGATAAATAAACGGCCCTTATAATCAGACTGCATCTCTTTTATCTTCAAAGCTGTACCATCTGGTGACCCATCATCAACGACTACAATATCAAAATCACGCTGTAGCGCAAAGATATTACGTACGAGGCGTTCTATATTGTCAATTTCATTATATGTAGGTATGACGACTAAAGCGCTTGCCATAAACAGTTAGCTATTGTTTTTGGCAAATGTACTTATTTTCTAGATGCATAAAATATGAAGTTGATGGCTTTTGCTCTTAATTTATGGTATTTTTAACGCATCTTAAATCATATCATTGGAAACCACCTTAAAAACAATCATTCAAAAAGACTGGATCACCTTGCTTCTTGTGTTCGCTTTTTTGATCATTACT
>CAKZKZ010000905.1 GCA_937124495.1 uncultured Dokdonia sp.
GTAAACACAATAGTATCTTGATCGAATCCACGTGCCTCAAAGCTTGGGTTTAACACCGTAATTTTGTTAGGAACAATAAGAACATCTGTTATTTTTAAAGGAGAGAGTCCTAATTTAGAAATAATCAAATCATAATTGCCTGCTTCTATATTTAGAAAAAAATAAGTTCCATTTGCATCTGCACGAGTTTGAGTCACTAAGGCTCCATCTAATTTTAAAGAAAGATAAGCGTATTGAATGGGTTCATGACTGAAATCTTCTATTAATACGCCTTTTAGACTGCCATAATCTTGTGCCCAAGAAGTGCAGGTTATAAACATAAAAAATAGGCAGGTAAAATATTTCATAATGGGGGGCTGTGTTAATAAAAGTTTAAATTTAGTGAGAAAATCCACGAATGTATTTAAGGTCGCATCTACCTAGTTGTAGGGTACTAAAATTCCCAAGAATTAAGCAATTATTTTTGTTCTGTATTCAGATTTATCAAATTAATAAAAAAAATGAAAAACATAATATTCACACTAACCATAATCATTAGCTTGTCATACAGTTTTGGAGCGACTTTTACTTCTAACGGAAATGGTAATTGGAATTCTTCAGCAACGAGAGAGATTTTAGATAAATTATTAAACTAAAAAAGCTTCCGTATTTTGGAAGCTTTTAAGATTTTAATTACTAAAAATATTTTTCTATTATTGCATTATGTAATACATAATACTTAACACAAAAAACTAACGTATTTTTAACTAATTCAAATCATTTTAGTATGAAAAAAAGAAAGCTTAATATCAGTTATTTGATATTTATTATGCTTTTTTCTTTGCCAATTCTAACCTTTGGTCAAGAAAAAACAATCACAGGAACCGTAGTTTCTGCTGGCGACAGTTTGCCATTACTAGGCGCAACAGTTATAGTAAAAGGCACTACTACGGGAGCATCAACAGATTTTGATGGCAACTACACCATTAAGGCGAATACAGGAGATATTCTTGTATTTAGTTTTGTTGGGTATGCAACAAGCGAAGTTACTGTAGCGAACGAAACAGTAATTAATGTATCTTTAACCGAAGACGCTGCGTTGTTAGACGAAATCGTTATTACAGGTTATGGTAAACAAACCAGAGCTACGTTAACGACATCTGTATCAAAACTAGATACGCGAATTTTAGAAACTTCAACACGATCTAATGCAGCTACTGCTTTGCAAGGTACAATTGCTGGTTTAAGAGTAACAAATACGACGGGACAACCTGGGTCTACACCTTCAATTGTTTTACGTGGGGGTACAAATTTTGATGGATCAGGGTCACCGTTAATATTAATTGATGGGATTCCAGGCTCTTTTTACGCATTAAATTCAGACGATATTGAATCTATCGAGGTGTTAAAAGATGCAGCAGCAACGGCTATTTACGGAGCAAGATCTGCCAATGGTGTTATCTTAGTAACCACAAAAACGGGTAAGGTTGGAAAATCTTCTATTAACTATAGATATAAATATAGTACTAATAATGAAAGAGATGATCAAAAATATATTGGTGCAGCAGATCATATAAATTATAACAGACAATCTATTGCTTATTTTAGAGAAGTAGCTGGTAATGCTGGTAGTTTTGGAGCTTTTTTAAATGGAAACCATAGTGCGGCAACAGGAAATAATAGTACTAACGATCCATTTACTACACAGCTTTTAACAGCATCAAACCAATATTTATTAAGCCAACCAGGATGGATGTCAATTCCAGATATTTTAGATCCAACTCAAGACATTTTGTTTTTCGATAATAAAGATGTTGGAGATCGAATCTATCAAAATAGCGTATCAAAAGATCACTATTTGTCTTTTGATGGAGGAAACGAAAAAGGGACATATTATTTAGGTTTAGGTGCTTTGGATAATGAAGGTTTGATATTAGGTTCAGGATTTAAAAGATACTCAGGGAAATTTAGTGGATCTTATCAAGTTACTGATAATATAAAAGTAAATTCAAATATTTTATACTCACATTCTAACCTTAGCAGAAGCCCTTTAGGTGGTGATGATACCGTC
>CAKZKZ010000906.1 GCA_937124495.1 uncultured Dokdonia sp.
TATCCCATGAAGCTTCAGAAAAGCCCCTGATTTCAAAAACAGAAACACTATATACACCCGAAAAAGAAAACACCTATAAAGAGTCGTTTATCATAAGTCCAATGATTATTATGAGTCTTCTTTCTTTATTATTATTATATAAAACGTACAAAGATCATAAAAATGAAAAGGCATTAGGCATCGTAGATATACTGGTTTTACTTTGTACAGGTATTATAGGAATACTTTTGGCGTTTTTATGGTTTGGTACAGAACACAGCACTACAAAATGGAATTATAATTTATTATGGGCCTTCCCTTTTCATATCATTGCCAGTTTTGTGATTAGAAAAGTAACGCCTCCAAAATGGATATATCCATATTTAAAACTTTCTGTTATCCTATTAGCATTACTATGTTTTCACTGGATTATAGGCGTACAGCAATTTGCGTATGCACTTATTCCTTTATTTATCGCACTAGCCGTACGATATATATATATGCTAAAAGTAATAAAGAAAAGTAGATCTACAACTTAGAATAGCTTTCTATTGTCCTCTATAGAATACAACAGTACTTATTGTTTTAAGTACAATACTTAACTCCATCAATCAGTTACGGTGTTTTATATAGTATAAATCATATTGCAGTTTTTCAAGAGCATCATCTGTAGAGCTTGCATAACTCCCCATAACTTGTGCCCAACCTGTTAAACCAGGTTTTACAACATGTCTTGTTTCATAAAATGGGATTTGTTCAGAGAGTTCTCTGACAAAAACAGGGCGTTCTGGCCTAGGGCCTATCACGCTCATTTCACCAAAAAGTATATTAAAGAACTGTGGGATTTCATCTATTCGGGAACGACGTAAAAATTTGCCAAAACCAGTAATACGTGTGTCATTTTTTTGTGCCCATACAGCGCCATCTTTCTCTGCATCTGTTACCATCGTACGTAGCTTTATGATTTTAAATGCAAAGCCATTACGTCCTATACGCTTTTGTGTGTAAAAGACAGGTCCTCTATTTCCTATAAGATTACCTATAAAAATAAAAGGAAAAATCACCAAAAAGAAAGCGATTCCTATAAGTGCCATCATGATATCAAATAATCTATGAAAAAGCTTATAAAACTTATTTTGATTACTTCTACTAAAAGGAAAATAGCGGTAAAAATCTTTATCAACGTGTTGTACAGGAATACGTTGTGTAATTTCTTCATACACCTGCATATATTCTCGTATGGAAAAACCAGACTCCAATAGGTTGATGAGTTGTAAATACAAAGGTTTAGAAACACCATCACTATAATCACTTGCTACAACAATTTCTGAAATTCCATTTCTAGAAACCGAGAATGTCAAGTCTTCAACAGGGTATTCTTCTATAGTTTCTGGAACCTCCCCTACTTCACGGGAACTATCGGTATTAATATAGCCAACAATTTTATAATTGGGATCAGCTCCTTCAAGATTATTAATAATTTGTTTTATATCAAATGAGTCACCTACAATCAGTACTCGTTTATAAAAACGAGGAGAAGATATAAGACTGATATACAACCACCTCCATAACAACACCCCAAAAATCATCGCTAAAAAAAAGTAAATAATTTGAAGTCTATTTTCAGGAAGTACAGGTGTATAAAAAGGTGTTAGTATATAAAACAACACCGTTACAGAAACGGTAAGAAGTGTATTTTTAAGTATAGTTTGAAACTTAGAAGCTTGTTGTAAATTATACAATTCAAACACGGTACCAAAAATACTCAGATAGCCCATTAACACTATGATCCACACCCAATTTTCCTGACTGACTTTAAAGTAATCAAAGTCAAAAAAATTACCCACTAATTGTAAGCAAACTAGCACAAATACTATATCGAGGATACGTAAAAGGACTTTTCGTTCAGAAATTTCAAAATGAATATCTGGTAGTAATGCCATATAGGAAGTTAGTTGCTGTAAAGATATTACATTTTTTACGAGAGCACATCGTTCCAAAGAATTTTGATTTGATTCCAATCAAAACCTTCAGCTTTATGTCTTCCGTTTTTACTTAGTTTATGTACTAAAGTAGGGTTTTCTATAAGAGAAATTACTCTTTTTGTGAATTGTAAAACATCTTTTGCTGGTGTTAATAATCCATCTTCATCATTTTCAACTAAAAATGGCATACCACCAACATCAGTCGAGACTACAGGTAATCCTAAAGCCATTGCTTCAATAACACTTATAGGAGTGTTATCAAAATCTGTAGTACTTATGAATATATCATACAATTTTCCAAGAGCTATCCATTCTGTTTTTGATAATTTCCCAGTAAAACGCACCCCTAAGTTATGCTTTTCAGAATAATCTACACATTCATCATAACTATCATCTTTTTTAGGCCCCACCATTGTAAGTCTTGCATTTGGATACTTTTTTTGTAACTCTTGCAATACTTTAATAGCCATGATAGGATTGTATAGCCTAGCAAAAGAACGCACCCAAAGAAGATTGGGACTAATCTCAGCACGTTCTACAAATGGGTATTTTGTTGTTTCTATCGTATTAGGTATATACTTTAAGTTACGATATCCTTTATCTTTAAAATCTTGTAATAAATATTGAGAAGGCACTATATTGTGTGCTGCTTTTCCAAAAAATCGTTTACTAATTTTTGGATTGCTTTTAAGTCTATATGGTAAATTTCCACCTCTTAAAATTGGGATATACTCTAATTTTAAAAGACGACACAAAGTTCCAATAACAATCGCGTACCAATAATTTATTGTGCTATAGGTATCTATTAATACTGTTTTTGTTTCGTTTCTATGAAAAATGACAGTTTTTATCATATCCAACATTCGTAAGACTTTATTCTTTACAGATGATGATACAATGATAGTATACCCTTCATTTCGCAAAAAAACACCTAATGTTTCGACACTAGTTACCGTAGCACCTTTATGCGACAATGCGTTGCCTATGTATAGGATTTTTTTTCTTTTCATTTACAATATTTAAGAGGCATAATGCATATATAAAAGCAGGTGCTGCTATACGCATGGAAGAGTGGTTTATTGTCAAAAACCAAAATCCAAGCATTGAATAGAATAAAAAATTACGCCTATTTGTAACTCTAAAAATTAATGGATAAATACCTAAAATTAAAAGCGCTACCAATCCTGTAACACCATGCTCTGACAACATTCTACTTAATTCATTATGGGATGCAGCAGAAATCCCTTGAGCTTCTTCTCTATATTCTTTAATTTTCCCAACACCAATACCTGTCAATGGGTACTTAAAAAAGGCTTCTAACTCTGATGATATAAGCTCTCCTCTACCTGTACTTAAATCTTCTTTCACTCGTCCTGCAGCATCTTTATTTGCATATCTCTTATCAATAAGCCCTGATGTTCTTACTGAAGTTAATAGATATGTAAAAGAGGCTGTCAATACAAGAAATAGTATAGGACCGATAATACGTTTTCTGGTTTTAAAATTAACAGCTTTAAAATAAAACAAAATAAAAGCTACACTTATGATAAGAGCTGTAAGTACACCTCCTCTTGAAAACGTAACAATACCTCTATAGGTAAGCAATGATAATAATCCTAAGTTTATAGCTAATAATAATAAGTTTTTACTATTCGTGAATAATTGAACTACTAAACAAAACATACCTATTCCTATCGCAGTAGATACTTGATTTGGTCCAAATCCACCAGAAGCAGCAAAATTAGACCCAGTTCCTGACAATACCGATCGTGTATCTGGTGTGAAAAAAAACAAATAGACCCCCATAGCTATAGTAGGCATTAAAAGTGACCAGACTACATATTGTAATTGTTTTCTTGTCACCTTACGGTCTATACAATATAAAGCAGCAATACCTAAACAAAAAGGACCACTTAAATTAAAAATAACTGCTTTTCTAAAATTAGTATCATAACCAAGTGTTGAAGAAGCATATACAACTCCTGGAATTAATAATAATAAATACAACCAGTATGGCCCTGACTTTCTAGAAGTTCCACTAAAAAAAAGTCCTAATAAGATAAAACCAATAACGCCATATTTACCCGCTTCATAAATAGGGATAGGTGAAGCGTTTGTCATCCTAAAAAAAACCTCAGCTCCCGTTATATAAGCCGCTGCATATAATGCTTCGTTATTTTTATTTCCATTTTTAAATAAATAGAAAAGAAAAATCCCTATGGTAGCCAAAAAGTACATCTTTGCCAATGGCTTAAATGCATAGATACCAAATCCAATCGCTACATGAACAACAACCAAAAACAAGTATGGATTCTTAAATATTTTCAAGACTATTAGTATATAAATTTATAATTTGATCACGAACGTGCATTTCACTATAATTATTTTTAATGTGTTCTTTAAATAAAGAACAATCTTGCACTCGCTTATCTCCATCAGTAAGATATTCTTTTATAGCGCTTGACATAGCATGTACATCTCCATAAGGAACAAATGTACCATAATCTTGAACTACTTCTGGGCAATATCCTACATCAGTCACAACCACCGCCAATTTTGCTCTTCCATATTCTAATAAAGCCATCGGTAAACCTTCTGAAGATGATGCTAAAACACCAATGTCACATTGCTCCAGTATAGCCTCAGGATTAGATAATTGACCATATATAACTACATGATCTTCTATCTGGCTTTTTTGTATCAATACTTTTAAAGTAGTACTATATGCATCATTAAAGTCATTGCCTATTAGATGTAATGTTACATCAGGGATTTCTTTTTGAACAGCGACAAAACTCTCTATCAAAAAATGATGTCCTTTAGGATTTCTCAAATTTGCTAAACACACAATACGTTTTCCTGCTTCTCCCTTTATTTTTTCTTGTACAGGTACTATTTCTTTAGTAAAGTTTACAAAGTTAGGAAGGTACACTACTTTTTTACTTTTCAATTTCTTCTTTGCCCAGATTACCAGATCTTCATTAACCGATATAATTGTATTAAAATACTTCGAGCAAAAACGCAATACTTTCATTTTAACCCCGCCTAAATGTATACTAGCGCCAGAATGATTATGCCATACGATTAATAGTGATGGGTTTTTAAGTTTTAGCAATGTTGCTATAAAATAAGAAGTACTATGCGCATGAATAATAGTGATTTTTTCTTTTTTTATATACTGACCTAAGCGTTGTATAGCGCTATAATCCAATGTACGTTTTCTGTTTAAAAAAAAATAATTCACTTCAGGGTCGATTGTAGATAGTAACTTCCCCTCAGAACGTGATGCACAGAGATAAGAACCCTCTATTTCTTTGGATAACATATTTGCATACTCTACTGCGATGCGTTCTGCGCCTCCAAGATCTAGACTATCTATCAACTGCAATACTCTCATAACAATTCTTTTATAGAAGATTCAAACGTATCTAAGGTGTATTGATGTGACCATTTCTGCCCTTCTACAGCCATTTTTTGTAATATTTCTGGAGATTTTACCGCTTTCGCGAAAGCGGAAACATCACGATCCACCTGTACATCAAGGAGGATTCCTCTTGTACCTCCTCCTAACATCCAAGAGACACAAGAGATAGGAGTTACTATGGGAATGACTCCCCAAAACATGGCTTCCGCAACAACCTTAGGCCATCCTTCTGACTTAGATGGCAATAATAGAAAATGGGCCTTTTTATATGCTTCTTGAACCACTTCTGCAGTCTGATTACCGTATAAAGTAGCGATATCCTGAAGTTGATGATCGTCTATATATTTTTCTAATATAGAGCGTTGATTCCCTTCTCCATAAAAATCAATTTTTATATCAATGCCTTGGCTATGACATGCATTTACAAATTCCAAAGCATATAATGGACGTTTCCCTGGAGCAAGACTTCCTACAAACATGATACGAAATGGCAAACGATACGCCGAAGTCTTAATTTCAGGAATTTGTGCTTCTCTATAAGTTGCTGTAAAAAAGGGAACTATATTCTTACTTTGATGAGGCCAATCTCCATACGCAAGGACACTCATATTCTTTGTTAAAAAAGTATTCTTAAGAATCCATTTCTGTAATTTATAACTCCGAGGTTGTTTTGCTTTAGGGTCCCAATTCCCAGCATACTTGGCCGTTTTTTTCTTTCCAGGGAAAAATAATTGAGCAATACATCCTAATAAACCAATATTACCCGGACATCTTAAATGAATATGATCTGCACGACGTATAGCACCTATTATTTTAAAAAATATAATTGGGGAATAAAAAAAGCTTGCAAAAACAGCTTTCAATGATGTCAATGAGATTTGAGGAATCTCTGTAAAGCGTACATCTGAGCTATAGGGTAAATCAATAGGGGTTACTTCATCTAGTATTTTATGCCCAACGACTTCAACATGATCCACATGTGCATTCCAAACATTCATTTCTCTCACGTACGGACCGTACCCATAATACTGGTCGGCTTTTACTTTGTGTCGTACGTGTGTGATGATAAGAAACTTCATACTATCCAATCAATGTCTATTTATTTTCAATTTTTGGTGTATTAAAGAATAAACTAAACCACCCTACTACTCTTCCTGATGCTTCTGTAAAAGCTTCTGTTCGTGCTTTTTTATTTTTTGAGATACTATTACTAAAACGGATTAATGTAAGTACTCCTGATGTTAGATTCCATTTTAATCTTGCTTTCATAGTCGGATTAGGATATTTGACTCTCCAAATATACCACCCATTACGCACGACCATTTTACCGTAACTAAATTTATTAGGACGTCCATCTGGATGGTGATGATGATGCAGTTGTGCTTTTGTATTTATATATAACGCTCCTTTTTTTGATAATCGCAATGTAAAATCGGCATCTTCATATAAACCATACCCTTCAAAATATTCTGAAAATTTTTGAGCTTTAAGTGCACTTAATGTATACGAAGCTACACCTCCCATAAGTTGCTCTACTTGATATATTTTACCTGAAGGAGGTAAAAAACTAATAGATCTTCCGTGAGAAAAATCA
>CAKZKZ010000907.1 GCA_937124495.1 uncultured Dokdonia sp.
GAATAACAAAATACAGTATTTTATGTATCCATTACGAAGAAATCGTAGATTAAGAACTTCTGAGGCGATACGAAGCCTTGTCAGAGAAACTATTATTACACCTAACGACTTTATTGTTCCTCTTTTTGTGGTGGAAGGAAAAGGAATTCGAGAAGAAATCCCTTCAATGCCTAATTACTATAGACAGAGTTTAGATCTTCTTGGAAAAGAGGTAAAAACACTTTGGAGTATGGGTCTCAAATCTGTTTTGTTATTTGTAAAAGTTCCTGACAATCTAAAAGACAACGCAGGCACTGAAGCTATGAATCCAGATGGGTTGATGCAACGCGCCATCAAAACCGTAAAAGATGCTTGTCCTGAAATGCTTGTGATGACAGATGTGGCATTAGATCCGTATTCTAGTTATGGGCATGATGGTATTGTAGGAAATGGTGAAATTCTCAATGATGCCACCAATATTGCGCTTGCAAAAATGGGGTTATCTCATGCACAAGCAGGTGCTGATATTTTGGCACCAAGTGATATGATGGATGGTCGTATTTACGACATGCGTATTGTATTGGAGGAAGAAGGATTTTATAACACGGGCATTATGAGTTATAGCGCCAAATATGCTTCGGCTTTTTATGGTCCTTTTAGAGATGCATTAGACAGTGCGCCAGCAGATATCCAAGATGTTCCTAAAGACAAAAAAACCTACCAAATGGATTTTGCAAACCGCGACGAAGCGGTTAAGGAAACTCTGATGGACATCGAAGAAGGCGCCGATATTGTGATGGTGAAACCTGGACTTGCATATCTAGATATTGTACGTGAGATCCGTGATGCGGTAGACGTTCCAGTAGCCGTATATCAAGTAAGTGGTGAATATGCAATGCTTAAGGCAGCAGCAGCCAAAGGATGGTTAGATCACGATGCCGTAATGCTAGAGCAAATCACAGCGATAAAACGTGCTGGAGCACACATGATCGCAAGTTACTTTGCAAAGGATGTTGTAAAATTATTAGGGTAATATGAAAGATAATACCGTACTCATATATGCGGTTACCTTGATAGGAATAACATTACTGAGTTATATCCTATGGAATATTGATTACTCAGAGCAATCTGAAGAACAATCTATAGTTACAAATGATTTTATATGTGGTAATGCTTTTTTTGGTCCAACTTCCAAAATAGAAAAAGAAGGAAGGAATTTATTTAAAACAAATTGTGCAGCATGTCATAGCCTCTACAAAAGAAGAACTGGTCCTGCTTTATTAGGATCTATGAAAAATTTCCTTCAGACTCTATATTTCTTACATATATAAGAGGTCAAAAAAAGGTATTAGATACTCTTTCCCATAACTCACCAAGAGTAAATCAATTTCCCAAAATGAATTATGAAGATGCAAGCTCTTTGAGAGCCTATCTTCTCAATGCTCGATAAAACAAAAAGCCACTCTTTCGAGTGGCTTTTGCTTATCATAGAATGATAATTTCTTATTTGTTTGATGCATATTTTGCACTTACAACACTCCAATTAATAACATTAAAAAATGCATTAATATAATCTGGACGTCTATTTTGATAGTTTAGATAATATGCATGTTCCCATACATCTAATCCTAAGATAGGCGTACCTCCACATCCTACACCTGGCATCAAGCTATTGTCTTGGTTTGGTGTTGAGCATACTTCTACTTTTCCTCCTTCATGTACACATAACCATGCCCATCCAGATCCAAATTGTGTTGCTGCTGCTTTTGAGAATGCATCTTTAAATGCTTCAAAATTTCCATAGGCTGCATTAATCGCATCGGCAAGCGCTCCAGAAGGTTCTCCGCCTCCATCAGGAGACATTACTTCCCAGAATAAGCGGTGGTTATAAAAACCTCCTCCATTATTACGTACAGCTCCGTTTGACATATCAAGATTTGTCAATATATTTTCTATGGTCTTTCCTGCCAAGTCTGTTCCTTCTACAGCTGCATTAAGCTTAGAGGTATATCCATTATGATGTTTACTATGATGTATCTCCATAGTACGCGCGTCTACATGTGGCTCTAAAGCATCGTACGCATAGTTCAATTTTGGTAACTCAAATGACATATCTGTTTAATTTTAAATGAATAAATCGATTGTATACAAAGTTACGCAATAGTAAGAGCAATTAAAATGCTTTATATCTATAAAATTTATATCGCAGTATAAAGAGTATTGATATACTACAAATTAAGAGGTTACGTACGTTGTGTCTATTTTTTTGTTAAAACTTGTTTCTAAAAGCAACCCTTTTGGTTTTCTTCCGTCTTTTATATGTAAGAACATTAGTTTTAGTCACATTCTTACATTTTAAGTTGGTTAGTTAGGTTTGTTTAGAAAAGCTGCTCGTGTCTCGAGTAGCTTTTCTATATTTATAACCTAAATTCTACATTAGAATCTAGGTTTAACCAATGGTATCTTCAAATAGCTTTACTGTACTCAATGCTTCGGCAGGATCTGGAAAGACGTATAGCCTTGTCAAGGCGTATATCACGACATTGCTTGTCAGTGAAAATTCTAAAAAATATAGGCAACTCCTTGCTATTACCTTCACAAATAAGGCAGTGCAAGAAATGAAAGAACGTATTATAGGAACATTAGATACGTTTAGCAAATACAATGCTTCGCAAGATTCCACTCCTGATATGCTCACTGCTATTGCAGCCGAAACAGGAGAATCTCCAACAACCATTGCAGAAAAAGCGAGCCAAATCTTAAGTTCCATTTTACATAACTATGCTGCTTTTGATGTGGTGACTATAGATACGCTCACCCATCGTATTCTTAGAACATTTTCTAAAGATCTTGAAATTTCTGGAAACTTTGAGGTGTCTTTAGACAGTAAAACACTTCAAGCAAGAGCCGTAGATGCGCTTATTGATAGTGCAGGGCAAGACAAACGTGTTACAGCTATTTTAGTAGAATTTGCACTTCAAAAAGCAGACGATGATAAGAGTTGGGATATTACGAGAGATCTTCAGGAAATTGCACGTTTACTTTCCAGCGAAAATGACGCATCATATGTAACACAATTACAATCTAAAACACTAGATGATTTTGATGCACTAAGAAAGGTATTGAGTCAGCTTGAAATTTCGCTTAAAGCGAGCATAAAAAATAGTGCGACAACGCATTTGGAATTGATCCATAGTTTAGGGTTAGATGAGACTCATTTTTCTGGAAAATATTATTATAATCACTTAGTCAAACTGCAAAAGAATCCGCTAGACACAGATTACAAAGCAAAATGGAAACAAGATATTGACAGCTACACCTTCTATAAAAAAGCAGAAAAACAACCTATAAAAGATGATATAGATGCAATACGCGATCAATTGATTGCATGTTTTAAAGAGACACAACATTTGTACTATAAGCTTCTATTGGTGATAGCTTTTGCAAAAAAGGTAGTACCACTTTCGGTATTACAGCTTATCAATAAAGAATTACAAAAGATTAAAGAAGATGAGAATATCCTCTTAATCTCAGATTTTAATGCGCTGATCTATAAATCTCTTAGAGAACAGCCTGCCGCATTTATTTATGAACGTCTTGGTGAGCGCTATACCAATTATTTTATAGACGAGTTTCAAGATACTTCGGTAGTGCAATGGCATAATTTAATTCCGTTGGTAGATAATGCGATCTCCACAAATACATTGGACACTGTTAAAAATAGTTTACTCCTTGTGGGAGATCCAAAACAAGCGATTTATAGGTGGCGAGGAGGAAAAGCAGAGCAGTTTATTGAATTGGGTTCAGATGCTAAAAATCCTTTTCATATTGAATTAAATACTTACAAAGACCATATCTACGAAGCTTATACGGATATAAAGTTGAGTAATGTAGCTAAAGATCCTTCTTTTGTAAGAGAAGTATTGTCTTATCAAATTTTGAGACAATACATGGATGCTCCATTGTCCAACTATGCTAACGTATATGTTAATGGAACTTTAATCGGTTTGTACAGCAATTCAGAGGCTATTACTAAGAAATTTGTCAACAAGCATTTCGATTCTAAAAAGAATACATTTGTGAAATGTAACCCACCAGCAGGGGCTGGACCAGGAACAACCGATTATCCAAATCTAGTAGATTTAGGACCAGATAGTACCAATTATTATGCTTCTTATGAGCTTAAATCAGATATTGGTTGGGACGAGTTGATTGATCTATGTGATA
>CAKZKZ010000908.1 GCA_937124495.1 uncultured Dokdonia sp.
GGTCATGGTGTTGTTACCCAGGATGCTGATAAAGAATTTTACATTGTGCCTCATAATGTTACACAACTCTATGGCGCCGAAGAATCTTTAAAAGATAAAGGGATTTCTGCGACTCGACTGAAGCAAATAGCCGCCAATATTCCTGCGCAAAAGCAATTGTATATTTTAGATGCGTGTCAAAGTGCAGGTGCATTGAGTACTGTGGCTTCCCGAGGTGCCGCCGAAGAAAAAGCTATTGCACAACTCGCTAGAAGTACAGGAACCCATTGGCTCACTGCTTCAGGAAGTGAGCAATTTGCCACGGAATTTGCTGAGTTAGGTCATGGCGTATTTACGTATGCACTTTTAGAAGCCCTATCTGGAAAAGCCGATAGCGGTGATAAGCGAATTACCGTCAATGAAATTAAAGCTTACATCGAATCCCGTGTGCCCGAAATTTCAGAAAAGTATAAAGGAAGCCCTCAGTAGCCGTCCAGTTTTGGATGTGGTCAAGACGTTCCAGTGTCAGTTTCTAATTAGAAGAAGAGATAATATAGATGAGAATCCGTTTCTATAAATGGTGTCTCATCTATGTTTGATAATGGGATTCCTTCATAAAGTGTATATTGCAGGTTATGAAAATGAATGCGCTTTCGCGAAAGCAAGAAATATATAGAACAGCTGCCAAACTTTTTAAAGAGAAAGGGTACAGTGCCGTAACCATGCGAGATCTCGCCGCAGCAGTAGGAATCAAGGCAGCTAGTTTGTACAATCATATTACATCAAAACAACAGATTCTGTCTGAGATTATTCTCGATATCGCCGAGCAGTTTACAAAAGGGATTGATGCCATTGCAGATCAAGATACTAGTACTATTTCTAAGTTAAAAGAGGTAATTGCACAGCATATCACACTCACTACAGATAACCCTTATGGTATGGCAGCGCTTAATAATGACTGGATGCACCTAGAAGGAAAATTAGATCACTATTTAGACTTGCGTACTGGCTACGAGAAGAAGTTTAGAAACATGGTATTAGAAGGGAAAGAATCTGGAGAACTAAAAGACGTAAACACAGAGATTTTACTGTATTCTATTCTGACCACCTTACGCAATCTCTACCTTTGGATTCCTAAGAAGGGAGAGCTCAAAAAAGATGAATTAATAAAAGAACTAAGCATTACCTTGTTGCAAGGGGTTGAGAAGTAAGTTCTTATGTGTAGTTTGGAAATATAACTAACAATCGTTAGTTTTGTAAAATCTAAATATCATAATGGCACAATTTCATACTATAAAAGTGAAGGATATTTACAAAGAAACTTCAGATTGCTCTGTAGTGACTTTTGATATCCCAGAAACACTTCACGCTGCTTTTGATTTCCAACAAGGACAACATCTTACACTTAAGAGACTTATAGAAGGGCAGGATGTCCGAAGGTCGTATAGTCTCTGCTCTAGTCCTGTAGATAAAGAATGGAAAGTAGCTGTAAAGCAAATACCAGGAGGTCTGTTTTCTACCTATGTGAATGAAGAACTACAAGCAGGAGATATGATTGATGTTATGGAACCTAGTGGTAAATTTGGAGTTCCAGTGTCAAAATCAGCTACTAAGAACTATGTGGTTTTTGCAGCAGGAAGTGGGATTACACCTATTCTGTCTATCATGAAAACACATTTGGCACTAGAGCCAAATGCTAAATTCAAGTTATTCTATTTAAATAGAACTGTAAAATCCATTATCTTTAAGGAAGCGATAGAGCAGTTGCGTAATCAGTACTTTGGTAGAATAGAGATTTTCTATTTTTTAACCAAAGAACAACGAGATATTGAGTTGTTTAATGGGCGCTTTACCAGCGAAAAATTACAAACACTCACCAAAACATTAATTCCTGTTGCGTCTACAGATGAAGTTTTTATTTGCGGACCTGAAGAAATGATATTCCTTATCCGAGATGAATTGGTCGCTGCAGGATTAGAAAAAAATAAAGTTCATTATGAATTATTTGTAACGGGACTTTCTGAAGAAGATAAGTTACGCACCGCTAGGCTTGCAGAACAAAAAGTAGAAGGGGTAGAGGTCACTATTGTAGATGGGGGAAAAGATTTCCATTTTACAATGACCAACGAATATGATAATATATTGGATGCAGCCTTAGGAGCTGGTGCAGATTTACCATTTGCTTGTAAAGGAGGTGTCTGTAGTACCTGTAAATGTAAAGTAGAAGAAGGATCGGTTGAAATGAAAGTCAACTATGCTTTAGAAGAAGATGAGGTAGCGCAAAACTTAGTGTTAAGTTGTCAAGCCGTTCCTACGTCAGAGAATGTAAAAGTAAATTTTGATGTTTAAGCTTTCGCGAAAGCGTTTAAAATAATGTGCTATGAGTGAAAAAGAAGTAAAAAACCTAGAAGAAATTTTTGAAGCACGTATTGCTCGTGATGAAAAAATAGAACCGAAAGACTGGATGCCGGAAAAGTATCGTAAGACACATATCCGTCAGATGAGCCAGCATGCACATTCTGAAATTGTAGGCATGTTACCAGAAGGAAACTGGATTTCCAGAGCGCCTTCATTGCGTCGTAAAGTAGCCTTATTGGCAAAAGTACAAGATGAAGCTGGTCATGGATTATATCTGTATTCAGCTTGTGAAACATTAGGTATTTCTAGAAATGAATTGTACGAGCAATTACATTCTGGGAAAGCAAAATATTCTTCTATCTTTAATTATCCTACCGTGACGTGGGCAGATATGGGAGCCGTTGGATGGCTCGTAGATGGTGCTGCGATTATAAATCAAGTGCCACTCTGTAGTACATCGTATGGTCCGTATGCACGTGCGATGATTAGAGTATGTAAAGAAGAGAGTTTTCATCAGCGTCAAGGGTTTGAGATCATGCTTAAACTCGCTAATGGCAGTCCAGAGCAAAAAGATAGGGCACAAGATGCTTTGAATAGATGGTGGTGGCCATCATTAATGATGCTAGGACCTACCGATGCAGAATCGGTGCATACAGCACAGT